>NZ_CALMHT010000190.1 GCF_937863835.1 uncultured Prevotella sp. | reverse complement strand
GCAGGCGGTACTTTAGTTAATGTTAACTTGGTCAATCCTGACGGATCCTATGGTTGTGGATACCTGAATACCTCTGATGGTTGGGAAGGAATGACAAAAAACTCTTCCAACCCTTACGCAGCTCAAATGGAAAAGACGAACCAGATGAATCGTGGTAACCGTATGTTCCTCAGTGCTTTCCTTGATATCGAATTCATGAAGGGACTCAACCTGCATTCTATCGCTTCCTACACTGTAAATACATGGGAAGGCGGTGATTTCACAGGTGGTGTAAAACGTTATAATTATATCGGTGGAGCTCTTACGGAAATGGATCTCCAGGCTGCAGGTGTTGACAACCGTTATAGTTTCAGTCTGAACCAGAGCCATGGTAACAGTCTTGGTATTGAAACATATCTTACCTATAACTGGAAAACTGATTTTAACGATTTAACATTGATGGTTGGTAACTCAGTAGGCAAATACTATGGTTCTTATGTAAGTGCAAGCGCAAATACATTTCCATCAGCAGACAACCGTTTGATGAGTCTTTCAACAAATGCTGATTCTCGCGAAGGTAATGGTGGATTCAATGCCGACTCACGTAGTATCTCATATTATGGACGTGCTATTTATAATCTCTTCGACCGTTATATCTTTACAGGTACTATCCGTCGTGACGGTTCTTCCAATTTCGGTTCCGGTAACCGTTGGGGTACATTCCCATCAGCTGCTTTGGCATGGCGTATTTCAGAAGAACCTTTCATGAAAAACGTGAAGAGTATCAGTAATTTGAAACTTCGTCTTGGTTGGGGTCAGACCGGTAACGCTGGTAATATGGCAGGTAGAGCTGTAGCAGCTCTCAGTACAGGTGATGTAAATTACAATGTATATCCACAAGGTGGAAACATTGGTACGACATCCGACCGCACTGTTGTTGCAGGTTATAAGAGTCTTCTGGTAGATTCCAACTTGAAATGGGAAACAAACGAACAGACTAATATCGGTTTGGATTTCGGTATTTTGAATGGTGATTTGAATGTATCTCTCGATTACTTCATCCGCAAGTCTAAAGACCTTCTATTAAGTCAACAGGTACGTCCTTCTACAGGTTTCACATCTGTTTATACTAACTATGGTGAGATAGACAACTATGGTTTCGAGTTCAATTTGACATACAACAAGCGTCTCAGCAAAGATTGGGCTATCAATGCCACACTGAACGGTTCATCATTGAAGAATGAAGTTAAGAATATGGGTGATCCTTTGTATTCTACCAATGATGGTGGAACCGGTAATGGTAATGTGGGTGCTGTAGGTGCTGCGTCTTCATTCTATTGGGGTGGCCACTCTATATGTAAAGAAGGTGAAGCTGTTGGCTCTTTCTACGGATATCAAGTAGAGGGCATCTGGCAGAGTCAGGCTGAGATTGATGCTGCTAACGCTGCTGCGAAAGAAAAGGGATTCAACGCTTATGATGTTATTTCCGCTTCTTACGCTCCTGGAGATTTCAAATACAAAGATCTTGACGGTGATGGCCATGTTGATACAAACGATAGAACTATCTTAGGTAACGGTATTCCTAAATTCAACTACGGAATTAACTTGGGCGCAACATATAAGAATTGGGATTTCAATATGTACATGTATGGTGTGCTTGGTCAAAAGATATTATCTTATTCAGCAATGCGTCTGTCTACTGTTTATTCTTCTGACGACCAGACATTCCCTAATATTCTTGCAGAAAATTATGATAAAGTTTGGCGTAGTGGAAACGAAGCCGGAGCATCCCTGCCTCGTCTGACAGTCCTCGACAACAACCACAATGTCCGTTGTAGTGATGCATGGGTTAAAAATGGCGACTTCCTCCGTATAAGTACTATACAGATTGGTTATACATTGCCAAAGACAACTGCAAATATGCTCGGCATAACAAATGCCCGTGTATATGCATCCGTACAGAACCTCTTTACAATTTCCGGTTATAACAAATACGGAGATCCTGAGTGCGGTCAGAACAGCGTACTATACTCTGGTCTTGATACCGGACGTTATCCAATGCCACGTACCTTTATGCTTGGCTTGAATGTTACATTCTAATCATTATAAATTATAGACAATATGAAAAATTTAAATAAAGCATATATTGTTGCAGGTTCTTTTGCCCTACTGGCTTTAACCTCTTGCGACAACGACAAATTCCTGGATGTTACACAGTACGACAAGGTCGCAAGTACTGCTATGTACGAAAGTGATGCCAATGCCATCATGGGCATGAACGGTGTCTACGACCTGATGCAGCCTGATGAAGATGGTACCGGCGATGGTGATTGGGGTTTCAAACCAAACCTGTTCACAGGTTGCCACCCTACAATGGATACACAGGCTACCGGTTGGGATAAGAACTGGGGTAAGCAAGCATGGGGACCAGAAAGTGGTGAATTACTATCTGGTTGGAAGCAGTGTTATATGGGAATTTCACGCGCCAATGACTTCTTGGCAGGACTCGAGACCTCAACAGCTTTAACACCAAGTGTAAAGACAACGCTTGAAGGAGAAGGCCGTGCTGCACGTGCATTCTACTACAACTGGCTGGCTACAACATTCGGACGTGTTCCGATGTTGGCTACAGGCGAAAATTATTCGAATTCTCCACAGAAGGCTCGCGCACAGACATACGAAGAAATGTGGGACTTTATCATTGCCGACCTTGAAGCTGCTGTTCCATTGCTAGATTGGACTCCGCTCAACAGTCAATATGGTCGTTGTACCAAAGGTATGGCTCTCACATACTTAGGTGATGCTTATATGTGGAAAGCGTATCGTTGCCCTGAAACGCAGAAAGAGTCTATCACAAAAGCTGCAGCAGCTTACAAACAAGTGCTTGAAAGCGGCAAATATGAGTTAAACCGTTCGTTTACCACTCTTTGGGATGCTACAGGCGTTTGGGACAAAGAAGCTATTTGGGAAGAAGTTCTTGATGCTGGTTCCGATTGGGGTTCATGGGATGGTTCTAAACGTACATCTACCATGTTTACAAAATATTATTCCGCATGTCCTGAAAACGGTGGCTGGGGATCATTGTTCCTTTCTTGGGAATGGTATGGAAGCTTCGAAAAAGGTGATAAGAGACGTGAAGGTTCTTGTTGTACAGGTAAAATCCATAATGCAGCACAATATGAAAGTGATTTCCCTGGTATCACAGAGAGTCCAACATTCGGCAGAAACCCATATACTCAAGAGAATGTAGGTAACGGGACAGATGGTAGCAAGACCGTAGATTTCCACTTCTATAATGGTGAGTATGCTCCTTCTATTTGGAGTACAAAGTTCTGGCGTAACGCCCGTGCCGGATGGGATGGAGATGTATGGTGTCCAACACAGATTTATTGGAAACGTCTTCCTAATGTTATGCTTGACTACGCTGAGTGTCTGTTTATTCTCAATGGTGCAGACGATGCTACGGCTTGGGGATTGATTGACCAGTTACGTAATCGTGCTTTTGGTAATCTTGAAGTAGGTCATGCAGACGAATTGACAGCCAAGTACCTCCCAAGAATCCAAACTACGATGGCATTTTATGCTAAATTAGGAAAAGCAGGTACCGAAACTCCTACGACATATCCTATACCATTTAGCACAAAGACTGTGACCGTTACTCCTGCTAAGGACTACTATACAGCTCTGAAGGCTAAGAAAGGATACAGTTCTGAAGTATGGAAGGTTGCTGTAAATGAAGAGCGTCGTAAGGAATTCAACTGCGAATGGAGCTTACGTCCTGATATGCAACGGTCTGGTTACCTAGAAGACCACATTGCGCATAACTATCCTAAACGTGATGTATCCGATTTGACAGACATACCATGGTCTAATCGTTCGTTCGATTACGTTGCACAAAAGATGGATATGCCAATACCAGCTGATGAGTTGACAAAGAATCCTCTTTGCGATCAGAATCCTGGTTATTAATAAGCTCATATTTATATAATATGATATTGGTTAAATTAGAAAAGAAAGGGTGTGTTGTGATAACATGCCCCTTTCTTTCTAATCATAGTTCGACCTACACTATGACTAAATAAATTTTAGTTCATATTTTAGGAATATTAGGTTAATGGATGAGGTCTGTCGTGA
>NZ_CALMHT010000189.1 GCF_937863835.1 uncultured Prevotella sp. | reverse complement strand
CGTCTTTGCGGTCGTATATATGTTGCCACAATTCTTCGGTGATGAATGGCATAAACGGATGGAGCATCTTGAGCAGTGCGTCAAAGAAACGAAGGGTAGCCTCATAACTTTCTTTGTCTATCGGTGAACCGTAAGCGGGTTTGATCATCTCAAGATACCAACTGGAGAATTCATCCCAGAACAGGCGGTATACAGACATCAACGCTTCTGATATGCGGTACTTCTTGAAAAGGTCGTTGACTTCTGCGTTTGTGACTTTCAGTTTTGCCTCAAACCATTTTATCGCAATTTTGTTTTCTTCAGGTTGTGCCGCATCGGCTACATCCCATCCCTTAACAAGACGGAACGCATTCCATATCTTATTGTTGAAGTTACGTCCTTGTTCACAAAGACCTTCGTCGAATAATATATCATTACCAGCCGGAGCCGCCAGCATCATACCCATACGTACACCGTCGGCACCGTATTTCTCAATCAGTACCAGCGGGTCGGGACTGTTGCCGAGACTCTTTGACATCTTGCGCCCCAGTTTATCACGTACAATACCTGTGAAATATACATGTTTGAAAGGCATTTTACCCTTAAACTCGTAACCTGCCATAATCATACGGGCCACCCAGAAGAAGATGATATCAGGTCCTGTAACCAAGTCGCATGTAGGATAATAGTATTTGAAGTCTTCATTGTCGGGTCGGTTGATACCGTCGAAAACGGAGATCGGCCACAACCAAGACGAGAACCAAGTATCAAGACAGTCGCTGTCTTGTGTTAGGTCATCTATGGTCAAGTTGGTATTACCACTTTTCTCCTGTGCTTTCTTCACTGCCTCTTCAGGTGTCTCGGCTACCACAAATCCACCATTGGAAGGTAGATAATATGCCGGAATGCGATGTCCCCACCACAGTTGACGGCTGATACACCAGTCTTTGATATTCTCCAACCAGTGACGGTAAGTATTCTTATATTTAGCAGGGTAGAACTGAATATCATCGTCCATTACAGGAGGCAGAGCCATGTCTGCAAAATGTTGCATCTTCAGGAACCACTGTGTTGACAATTTAGGTTCTATCGGCACATTCGTACGTTCAGAGAATCCCACTTTGTTGTCATAATCTTCTATCTTCTCCATCAGTCCGGCTGCAGTCAGATCTTTGGCAATCTGTTCGCGGACATCAAAACGGTCCTGACCTATGTACATACCGGCAGCTTCACTGATCGTACCGTCGTCATTGAATATGTCGATAGTCTCCAGATTATGTTTCAGTCCGAGGGCGTGGTCGTTGATATCATGTGCCGGTGTTACTTTCAGACAACCAGTACCGAATTCAATATCAACATAATCATCCTCAATGACCGGTATGGTGCGGTTGACCAATGGTACAATGACATGTTTACCGCGCAACCACTGGTTCAGATCGGAAGAGCGTCGTG
>NZ_CALMHT010000188.1 GCF_937863835.1 uncultured Prevotella sp. | reverse complement strand
TTATAAAGAATAGACATATTACAATTTTTCTTTTAAGTTAAACAATCACGACATCCCGCATCTGTGCACCTCCGCTTTCTGTCATGGCTCAGGAGTTTCCTGAACGCTAGTTTGCAATCATATATATCTTTGATTGCGATTGCAATAAGAGAGCAAGTCGAGAGCAGAGTCAAGCTAGCTTGAACTATGCCGAGGCGCAGCCTCTTATCGCGATTGCAATTCTTAATTGCGATTGCAAAGGTACAACATAATTGAGGCGATTCCTAGTAAATGAGAACCGCCGATAATCCAAAATGGTATTAATATGAAATCAGAGTGGCTTTTGGGGATTATAGCATTGAGGCCAACTGTTTTTCTACAGCTTCACGTATGAATGCGTTAATGGAAATACCGGCTTTCTTCGCATACATGGCTATCTGGAACACCTTCACTTTTACAATAATCAAGATAATCGTCCACCGCTTCATGGAAAGAAGAGGTAAGTTCTTTCACACTGTCTCCTTCAAAATTAACAAGACCGTCTATGCCCTCCACTTTTCCAAAAAAGCTTTTCTTCTTTATTTCTTAAATAATTCCGAATGACTGCCCAGCCTTAATAATTTAATTACATTTTCATTTTGATCTATCCATATCAATAAGAAATCAGAGCGACTTAGCATAATCATCAAAGTTGTCTAAATCGAGTGTTTCCAGTGGCTTGTTGGATGAAGCCTCACGAATGGCCTTTTCAGTCTGCTCATTCGGTTCATGATAAACGACATCCAAGAGGAGGCTTTCCACATAGTTATTCAGACTTCTATTACTGTCTTTTGCCCGCTTTTTAAGAATTTCAAGCAAATCCGACTTCAACCTGAAAGATGCTGATTTTCTTATTGCATTTGTTTCCATATCATCCTATTGTATTTATTTGTATGCAAATGTAATGCAAAGTCAGTAGGAATCTGCATATATTTCCCTTTTTCCCACCAATACACCTTCTCTCCTTTCCGCTTGTTATCAAATGGCAGCGAGTAAATGATCCCTCTTGCCAAAGAGAAAAAGAGAAAGAAAAACATCATAACACCGCTAATCCTTTGTCTATAAGACTCTCGCTCCGATACATACCTTGCAATACACTACCGTAACATCATTCTTTTTGTTCTCTTTTGATAAGTGAATATTTGTATTTCCTGTATATCTTTTGATGGTTTAAGCTTCAAAAGTACCATTTTTGATCACCGAAAGCACCGCTTTGACACAAAATTTAGGCCTAAAAGTTGTTCAATCCCACCGTAAATGGTCTTCAATCCCACCGCTTTTGCAACACTTTTAGGCCTAAATTTGTGACGAATGTGTAGCGTTCCGCATTGTTATTTCAGCCGTTGCAAAGTGCTATCATCTTTGTTGTCAGGTATTTATGCTGTGATGCGACGTAATGACGTTTATTTTTCTTATTTTTATTATTAAGAGCGTAGGCCCAAGTTCCTCTTTCACTTTTATTCGGTCGTAGACAGGCAATGGGTGTCATCAATATCCTTTTCACTACATTCTCGAAACTCGTGTTGATAGTGGTGCTTTTTATTGGTACACCAGTACCAATATTTATTGTATTTTGTATATTTGTATTTTGTATTGGAGATCTGCGCGCTTGCGCCCGTACCTTATTATGCAAACCTAAAAACGAGTTGGAAGATAAGTTGGAACTTATTTCCGAAGATAAGTTGGAAGATGAACTTCCATTTTCGTCTTCTTCGTCCTCGCGGGTGTTGGTGATGATCTGCCACAGACGCAGCGCATAGTCGTGGTTGCGGATATGCAGGTCGGCGGCGTTGCCCGTGAGGTGCAGACTCTTTCCCCTGCCCCCTACGGCACGGTTCAGACGGCGGCAGCGGTAGCCCGACGTGATGACGATCGCCTCGCCCAGCATGATACGGGTCGGTTCGAGGATGAAGCGGCACAGGTTGCCCAGGTGCTCTATCACACTGTTAAAACGACATTATTTTATTAGTGCAAAGGTACGAAAAATACAATAATTATCCATAAAATACAAGAATTGTTTTCGTACTCTTTTTCGATTTTATTGGTATATTAATGTATGATCAGTTTTGCCTCGAAATACCCGCGATTTATCTGACAAAAAAACCTGCCATCTTCACAGACGGCAGGAATCTCTATCAAAAATACTAAT
>NZ_CALMHT010000187.1 GCF_937863835.1 uncultured Prevotella sp. | reverse complement strand
CGACCATCCGCGCCATTTCATCGACAAGGAATTCAAAGCGTAAACGAAAGAAGAAGAATGAAAAAAGTAATATACAAAGACGGTTTCGTGATGGTCGACAAATACATACTCGACCGTCGCCCCGTGAAGCGACTGCTCAAGAACAGCAAGAAAGGCGAGGGAGCAACAAACCTCGGCATCTATCTCACCACCATCGTGGTGCTCACCAACAGTGCCGACGGCATAGGCGACGAGTTCACCGTCAAGGAGATAGCCGAGAAATGCGGCAAGTGCGCCAAAGCGGTGAAGAGAGTGGTAGCCAACGACGAACTCTTCGTCCATGCCGCCGACGGCACGTTCAGATGCCGTGTGCTGTGCGAGGCGAAGGTGGAAAAGGACATCGAAGTCATCGAACCTGTTCTGAACTCAGGCGCGACTCTGTCCGGACCGAGTCGGGACTCCGACACACCTATATCCGCACACGTAAAGACTAAGAATAAGATAAATAAAAGAAATACAGCAGAAGCTGTAAAAGAACCTGCTGCTTCTTCTGACTCTTTCGACTTCAACAGGACGATAGACGGCATCTTCCGTGATACCCGCTGGCTCGCCCTGATGGAAAAGAAGAACAATATCCGCCTCTGCACCGACAAACGCCTGTGCGACATGGTGAGGAGGGCCTTCTCTGAAAGGGTGCACGAGAAATGCCTGTGGCAGAGCGGTGAACCGTACAACGAATACACGATCAAGAATTTCTTCTCCAACTGGATCAGACCTGGTGCCAAGTCGCGCACCTCGCTCGACAGTGACCTGGAACGCTTCTACTATGGCAGTGCCGACGATGCCGACCCTACCGATGATGAAGACAACGGGGAGGAAAGGACACCGGCCATCAATGCCGAACTCGAATATTACGACCTTCAGGGCCGACGGCGCGGACCGTACCACGAACTGGTGGACAAACTGGCACCGCCGTGCCCCTCGGTGAAACACAGATACAGCAGACGTTCACATCAATGGAAAGAATATGGCTGTTAATCCCGTAAAATACACCTATACGGGGATACCCGTATACCGTGACGGCGACTTCAACCTGAACCACCGACCCAACGCCAAGGGCGTGATCTACACCGAGTGTCCGCTGGGCGACCATAAGGACAGGAAGAGACGGCGGCTCGCCGTGAACCTGAACAGCGGATTCCTGCGTTGCCTCGATCCCGAATGCTGCCAGTGCGGACTGCTCGAATCGCATTACGACAGATGGAAGAAGGAGCACGAAAACCGATACGAGAGGGCGTTCAACGCCAAACCGATACTCGACCACGCCATCGGCATCTGCTCGCCCGAAGTGATCAGATACCTGCGCGAGGAACGTGGCTTCACAGACCTGTCGGTGTTCGACCGCCTGGGCATCAAGGAGATAGACCACTGGTACGGCAACGGCGGCACCGGTGACGGCGAGACCGCCCGCAGCCTGTGCTTCCCCTTCTATCTGGGCGACAAGATACTCAACGTACAGTATAAGCGCGCCGACGGCAAGAAAGGATTCCGCCACGGCGACGGCATACGCATCCTCTACAACATCAATTCGGCGGTGGGAGCCGAGACGGTCGTCATCACCGAAGGTCCGATGGACTGCGCCGCCCTGGTGAGCTGCGGCTACGAAAATACGGTGAGCATACCCAACGGCAGCAATTCGCCCGTCGACTGTTTCGACGATGCCGAACCGCTGTTGGCCTCGGTCAGGGAATACATCTTCGCCGTGGACGGCGACAAGGCTGGACGTATGCTGAAAGACCGCCTCTACGACAAACTGGGATCGGGGTGCGACTGCTATTATGTGTCGTTCAACTACCGCGACCGTCGTGTGGACGAGAGTCGATGGTTTGATGCCAAGGATGCCAACGAATGTCTGAAGAAGGGCGGCGTGGAAGCCGTGAGATGGTGCATGGACCACAAGAGCGAGATATTCAATCCCCATGTGGTGACCGCCGACAGTCTGGCCGAAAGGATGGACGACATCTTCTACAACGGTCTGCCCGAAGGCGTCACCCTCGGACTCGGCGAGTTCGACAGGTATGTCAGGTTCATGACCCGCCAGCTCTATATCGTCACGGGTATGCCTTCGTCGGGAAAGACCAACCTGATCGACTTCTGGATAACCCGTCTGGCATACCTCCACGGTTGGAAGGCCGCCGTGTTCTCTCCCGAGAAGGACCCCGACGCCCACTTCATGGAGTATATACACCGTATCGTGGGCAAACCCGCCGAAGCCAAACATATCACGTACGAGAAGTACACGGAGGTGCGCCACAGTCTGAGCGGCAGGATCACCCATCTCGAGATGGACCGTGACAACACCATCGACCAGATACTCGCCACGGCAGAGGAACAGGTGCGCAAGCGGGGCATCAAGGTACTGGTGATAGACCCCTTCAACTATATCCGTCTCGACACCGAGAGGGTGTGGTCGGAGAGCGGTGCCATCAACGACCTGCTCATCACGCTGAAGACCTTCGCCAAGGAGCACGACATCCTCATCATCCTCATGGCCCACCCGAAGAAGACGATGGAGACGACCGACGGCAGGAAGGTACAGTTGCACCTGTACGACATCTCAGGTTCGGCGGCCTTCTACAACGTGTGCGACATGGGAATCATCGTGACGAGGGTCAGGGCGAAGAAGAACGACCCAAGACATAGTCATTCGTACACGGAGGTGTATGTGGAGAAGGCCCGCGAGCACGGTCGGTTGGGCGACGAGGGTACGGCATACCTGTGGTTCAGCAAGAAGGCTGCTCGATATGCGGAGACGAAGATTACGGGTGATCCCAACATGGGGCTCACCGTCACGGAGAGTGATATGGATTACACCGACTGGAGTGCGGTGAAGCCGGAACAGACTGAATTCTCATTCTTACCCGAAGAAGAAGAAGATGATGTTCCGCCGGAAGATGATTTACCATTCTAAAAACGGAAAGGAGGAAAGAAGAAACAGAAACCAAATTACCTGGATCGGTCGAC
>NZ_CALMHT010000186.1 GCF_937863835.1 uncultured Prevotella sp. | reverse complement strand
TTCTTGCCCCTTTGGGACAGCTTCTTGTTGGGGCGTGCCTGCCCCAAACCCTGCTGGAACGAGTACGGCAAACTGGAATTTGACTAATCCTACATGTGCATCATATTACACTCATGTAATTATCCTCTACATAAACAGCTTTTCCATCAGCAAGCTTAATCTCATCTTTGCCGTTCGGTAATACTGTTGTTTCAGAACCATTCCAATGGGGGATAATAGGATTGTCAATAATATGTAATCCATCTGTTAAATTTCCCGCCGCATACATACTTCCTGCACTGATTCCGACATATATAAGTCCGTTTTTAATTGCATTATTAAGTATTCTATCAAAACCAGTTCTAGACATTTCACGACAAAGCACAGATACATCACCACCACTGACAAAAACAGCATCAAATTGGTTTAATTCTTCAAAAGTTAATAGCCTTGTAAGCATAAACGGGGTTGTAACATACGAAGAATAGGTTCTTTGATAGTCTTTTGAAAGAATTAATTCCAGATTGTACACTAATATATTTTCGTACTGAATTCCCATTAGAAAGAGTTCATGAAAACATATTGCAAGCGACTCTCTTGCACCATCTGTTTCAATGCCAGCTGTTGGAATATAAAGCACTTTCACATCCTTCGGACACTTTCCAATAATATCAAAGAATTTCTCTTTCATCTTATCGGTCAACCCTGCAGATGTAAGAAATAGATGTTTTCCATTCATATTCTTTTACCTCGTCAAACTCCGATTGAACAAAATCGCTGCGCGATGGCCTGCCAAGGCTGTGGCGCAGTTTTATTTTTATTAAAAAGCAGTGGAATTACTTTCCATAATCCGTTATTGTTAAGTTACCACACGAAACAACTGAACTAAGAAAGCTCCACTGCCTATGATAAGAATAACATTTTCCAGTCTCTTCCGCAATCGGAATTATGACGCTAATGCACCTCCGAATAGGTAGATGTAATTATTAACACTACTTATTCTGGAGGTTTTATTATGTATAAAGATATTTTTGAATCCATCCGCAATGAAGCGGAAAAACGTAACCTGCGTGAAAGAACTATTCAACTGTATTGCTCTGATGTCAGTTACTTCCTTCGTTGGATTGGAAAAAATGTTTCTGATCTTACACTTGAAGATGCGGAAAGTTTTCTTACTGCCAAACGTCTGGAAGGAAGGTCTCCTGAAACTCACAATCACTATCGGTCTGCAATAAAGTTCTTATATAAAAAGGTGCTGAAGACTGTCTGGGATGATGACACTGTTCCAGCTATGAAAAGAGAGCGCAATCTTCCTGCTGTTCTGTCCCGCGATGAAATAAATGCAATCATTGATGCCACTCCGAATCTGAAACATAAAGCGATTATTGCAACTATGTATTCTTCCGGATTACGTGTATCGGAGGTCGTTCATCTCCATTATGATGACATTTCCCGTACCAACATGACAATTCATGTTCGTGAAACCAAAGGCAGAATTGACAGGTATACAATTCTGTCTCAAAAAAATTTAGACCTTCTCACAGAGTATTGGTTCAAATGTGGTCGCCCTAAAGATATCCTTTTCCCAAGTTCCTGGTCCGGTGGATATCTTGATATAGCCAGTGTTAACCAGTTCTTTAAGAAAAGTGCTAAACTCGCCGGCATTAACCGTCATGTTTCCTCTCATGCGTGCCGTCATAGTTTTGCCAGCCACTTATTCGAAAGTGGCACAGATATAAAATATATCCAGTCACTTCTGGGACATGTTGATCCTCGCTCTACAGATGTTTACCTTCATGTGAGCAACAAGACACTTCTTGGAATCCGCAGCCCGTTCGACAACCCGGAAGGTGGTGAATCATGAGTAAGGATTGTACGATTCAGGATGTTTTTCATCGTTTTTATTCATCTTTTGAATCCACACATAGTATTTCTCCCGCTCAGCGAAAGGCCGCTTATCACATCATGAATTGCAAAACCGGCGCCTTTGGTGTGAATGTAAGCGTATGCGAGGACTGCGGCTGCATATCAGTCCACTATAACTCCTGCCGTGACAGATGCTGTCCTATGTGTCAGGAGTTTCCAAAAGAAAAATGGGTAGATGCACGGCGGGAGGATATCTTAGATGCTCCTTATTTCCATGTGGTTTTTACAGTTCCGGAAGAACTCAATCCCATTATCTACAGCAACCAGAAATTCTTATACACTGCTCTTTATCATGCGGCTTCAGATACTCTCAGTGAACTTGCTGCTGACAGTAAATATCTTGGGACTGATATCGGCTATATTTGTATCCTCCATACATGGGGAAGTACCATGAACTTTCATCCTCATATCCATGCGATTGTTCTTGGTGGAGGGCTGGATGTGAAAAATCATTGGAAAGACAATGGGAAAGATTTTTTCCTTCCGATTAAGGTAATCTCAAAAACGTTTCGTGGAAAATACATGGCTGAACTTAAGCAGCTCTGGGAAAATGACAGGCTTGAATTTCATGGATCGGCTGCACCTTACAAAAACTACTATACTTTCAAGGAATTGTTAAATACCTGCTATGCAAAGGAATGGATTCCTTATTGCAAGAAACCATTTGACGGTGCCGAATCTGTCATCAGATACCTTGGAAAATACACCCACCGGATTGCTATCAGCAACTACCGTATCAAAGACATGACAGAATCTACAGTTACATTTTCTGCTAAAGATTACAAAAACCAAGGGCTTTGGAAAGAGATCACCATATCCGGCGAGGAATTTATCCGTCGATTTTTAATGCATGTTCCTCCAAAACGTTTTGTACGTATCAGGCACTATGGTCTTCTTTCATCCAGAAATAAGAAGAAAAAGATTACCCTATGCAGAAACATCCTTGGTTGCAAAAAATATATTTCCAAGCTGAAAGATATGGATGCACCTGCCATTATCCGTCTTCTTTATAATAAAGATATATGCAAGTGCTCTTCCTGTGGTGGTAAGATTATTCCTCTGCCTACAGAACAACATTTTATAAAACCAAAACCACATATGCTCTGTTAACGTATCATAACTGTATATTTTTTTAGCTTCCTTAGGGAGGCTTATTTCTGGTGTCATAATACAGGACTGAATTATAAATTCTATGTGTTTCTATGTGTACACGCTATCCTATTATAAATAGAGTGTCAGAATTAAAAGTCCATATAGAGTTGACGCGCTTTGTTCAACCAGAAAAAATCGAAATTGATGCAAACGAAAGGGCAGTTAATGAAAAGTCTCAATACTGCTTTTTCGTTTGCACCACCTTCGATTCTTTCCTTAACGATTTTAATGTTTCTATTATACCATAATGATACTATTATGAAAAATGAAAAAATAGTTCAAGGTTTATATGCCAAAAATAATA
>NZ_CALMHT010000185.1 GCF_937863835.1 uncultured Prevotella sp. | reverse complement strand
TACGACGCTCGTAGACATATCATCTTACAATGCTTGTCCTCTTGATCAGGTCTTGGTCAACTATACGAAAGACAACACATTGGCAGAGGGTACTATCTTCGAACTGGAAGGTGGAAAAACATACTATTTCAAGAATAACCCAAGCCTATGTAAGGGTATGACAATCCGTACACGTGCAGCTGACGCAGCCAAAGGTCTGCGTGCAAAAGTGTGTCTCGGCGGTCTATGGACAGAAGGTTCGACTGTCAAATCTTGTAACTTTATGTTTGGACGTCAACCGGTTTCCGGAGAGAACAGTGATGTTCCAATCTACATCAAGTCACTTGTATTCGAGAATATAGACTTTGATTGCCCGAAGGCACAATGCTTCAACGGTGCTGCCAACGGTACAGGAAACTACTTCATCAATATGTATTCTAACGGTATGCCTGTTACACTTCAAGCTTTTGAAGTACACAACTGTACCTTCCAGAATATGGTCCGCGGTTTTATCCGTGTGCAAGGTTCGAAACGTAAACTGTTCGAGAAAGTGCTTGTTGAAGGTTGCGACTTCTACAATAACGGATACTACGACAACAACGGTAGAGGTTATGCATGGGTTGCAGGAGATGGTGCGCAGCCAAAATCGAACATCTTCAATAACATGATTTTCCGTGACAACACATTCTACGACTCACCACGTACTTGTTTGTTTACAGACAACGCAAAGAATCTGGGATGGCCGGCATCAGTGAAATACAACATTACATTAGAGAACAATACATTCGTCAACTTCTCTACCCGCTCGTCAGGACGTAATATTTTCGATTTGAAATATATCCCTGCAGGCAGTACAATCACATGCCGGAAAAATTTGTTTATTCTTACCAAACAAGATAACGATACTCGTAATCTTTACATGCAAGGAATGTATATCAGTCAAATCAATGGCGACCCAGCTGTCATGACATTCAATATTGAAGACAACTGGTCAACCAATACGAATCTTACAGCAGGTCAGATTTTCTCTGCAGCAGCATTCAACGCGACAAGCAACAGTGCCGGTAAGTTTAAGGATATGTGGACATACGGCAAAGACGAACTTGAAGTTCACGTTTGCGACATCAGTCCGCTTGAATTGATGGTCAGTCCGAATCCTCCTCATACGGAGGCTGGAGATGCTTCATTACGCCACCATGTAGATAATCTGGATGGTATCTATTTCAGAAATACCGATAAGGTGAAGAATTCTGAAATCTACACCAAAGGCATCGGTGCTTCTAAATGGCGTGAAACATTGAAGTAAACAAAGAATCGTAAGATTATATTCTATACTAAAAGTCCCGAAAGTATAAAACTTTCGGGACTTTTATTTTTTCTCATAACATACCCCGTCGTGGTCCAGTTCTTAAATTCTCGGATTTGGAGATAGTGGCGCTATCACTCACAGCGGAAGCAGAAAGCATAGACAGCGAGAAATGGCTCTTCGAGTACAAACTACAGGAATACAAAGCCAGAATTCCCAATCTTATTTCTCGCAGGCAATTCAATGACCGCAGGAAGAAGACTGCTGGTTTATGTGAAGAAATCCGTAAGTGACTTGCCTGCAGGATGGATTGTGGAGAAAACTTCTTTATTGTGGATTCAAAGCCAATAGAGGTTCGCTGGGTAGTCAGGGGAAAACGCTGCAGTAATGGTCATGCAAAAGAATTTGACCCGTTCCTAGAGTTTTTCGGGTCTGGCTACCATGGTCAGAATAACACTCATGTATTATGTTGACTTTTACAGCTTGTTCAACCACCCTGAAAAAGACTGGGAGGCATATCTTAAAGAGGCATCGGACAGTCCTCCTGAACCTACTCTTTTTGATTGAGGGGGCTTGTCTTACAAAAATAAAAACTCGAAGCGCTATTTAAAGCACTTCGAGAACTATTTATTTGCTA
>NZ_CALMHT010000184.1 GCF_937863835.1 uncultured Prevotella sp. | reverse complement strand
TTAATGTGGAATTACCATCAGCAGTTATATCCACTGTAAATCTTCGAGCCGACAACGATAATGTTGCCAGCACGAAGAATGTTATCAGAGCAACAACCTTTTTCATATATAGATTAATTTTTAGGACCAAGTTGATATTTTATCCATTTACAATTTTCATCCATCCATTTTTTAGTAGCAACTGGGGCATCATCCGTGGACACATCAGCACCAAGCATTGCCGCGCGCAACCATGTTTCAGGAGAATTTGTCTGCCAAAGACTTACTGTAAGACCAACATTGTGAGCTTTGACGACCATTTCGCGAGTCGTCTTATCTAGTTTACCGGCTATACAATATGCATGAAGCTCTAATGCTTTAATAATCGTTTTTTCGTCTAACGGTCCACTAAGTATATAACATAGTTTGGCATTTGGATGCAACTGATACATCATCTTTAACGCACGTTCATCAAACGAAGTAAAAACATAAACAGAATGCTCTGGTTTTTTAGACATCACCAAATTATATAACGCATCACAATATTTATGGAGACGCTCTTCAGGGTAAAATTTTTCCTCACTGGTTTTCATCTCGAACTCACCATATACATAATCATAATGTGAAAGTAACTCTGTATACTCCTCTGCCAAAGGAATTTTATTACCTTTGGGTGTATGAAGTCTGCGAAGATCAGCAAGGTTCGTCGTCTCTATCTCTTCATCCACACCTAACATTCGCATCACATTCCAATCATGCATAATGACCAATTTATCATCTTTAGTAAAATGGAAATCTGTCTCAAGAGCCCTCATGCCATTCGCGAGTGCTTGTTCAAAACCAGCCATGGTGTTCTCCTCCACTTCCAGTTTACCACCTCGGTGGGCAACGATCATGTGCTGTTGGGTCAGCACATCTTGTGCTATCGTCGAAGTCGTGTATGCAAGAAACATACATGACAGCATTATTATAGATTTGTTTATCTGTGTCATAAGTATTTCTTATTAACCTTAATTCCGCAACACTATTATAAATTAAACTTTTTAAGTACCTGAGCAACAAAAAGTTGCTCAGGATTTTGCCATGTCAGAATTTTCACTTATCTTAGTGTTGCAAAAAAAACAAGAGAATCCGACGATAGACATGGCGAAGATACAAATTAAATCTGAGAGACTACTCCTTTTGGGGGATTATTTTCAATCATGGAGCAATTTGACTCCACATTATCATCTGTAATCGACTCAACCCTCGGTCTAAGGTGTAGATCGTTCGGTTATCAGTACAGCGAAATCATCCGTTCTCTCATGAGTATCTACTTCTGTGGCGGTTCATGTATTGAGGATGTCACTACTCATTTGATGAACCACCTCTCGCTTCATCCGACACTTCGCACTTGTAGCTCTGATACTATCCTCAGGGCGATAAAGGAGTTGACGCAAGAAAACATTTCATACACATCAGATATGGGCAAGACCTACGATTTCAATACGGCTGACACTCTCAATACTTTATTGCTCAATTGTATATTTGCATCTGGCCAACTGAAAGAGGGTGAGATGTATGATGTTGATTTCGACCATCAGTTCATAGAGACAGAGAAGTATGATGCAAAGCCTACATACAAGAAGTTCCTTGGTTATCGCCCTGGCGTGGCGGTTATTGGCGATTTGATAGTCGGTATAGAGAATAGCGATGGTAACACAAATGTTCGTTTCCATCAGAAGGACACGCTGAAGAGGTTCTTTGCGAGATTTGAACAGAATGGGCTCACTATCAATCGCTTCAGAGCTGATTGTGGATCATGTTCCGAGGAAATCGTGGAGGAAATAGAAAAACACTGCAAGTCCTTCTATATCCGTGCTAACCGCTGCAGTTCGATCTACAATGACACCTTTGCTCTCAAAGGCTGGAAAACTGAGGAAATCAATGGCATTGAGTTTGAATTGAACTCTATCCTTGTTGAGAAGTGGAAAGGTAAGGCATATCGACTTGTGATTCAAAGACAGAAACGGATGGATGGTATGCAGGATTTTTGGGAAGGAGAATACACATACCGTTGTATCCTGACTAACGACTATGATTCTTCCGTAAGAGAAATTGTCGAGTTCTATAACCTTCGTGGAGGAAAGGAACGTATCTTCGATGATATGAACAATGGTTTCGGGTGGGACAGATTGCCCAAATCCTTCATGGCAGAGAACACAGTGTTCCTTCTTCTTACAGCACTTATCCGTAACTTTTACAAGGCCATTATTCAAAGACTTGACGTAAAGAAGTTCGGGCTCAATGCAACAAGTCGCATAAAAGCGTTTGTCTTCAGGTTTATCTCTGTACCAGCCAAGTGGATCAGGACATCAAGGCGGTATGTGCTGAACATCTATACCTGTAATAATGCTTACGCAGATGTTTTCCAGACTGATTTTGGATAATGCCTACAACTTATGGGAATGATATTGTGTATTGCCTCAAGTCACATTGTGGGGTAAGGGGATATTGTAGGCAGAAGTGGGTGCTTCAAGTTCAAATTATCTGCAAATTCAGTAATGAGAGGACGTGTAAACGCAATAAGGACGTTCAAGGGCTTAGTTGCGGATTTGAGGATTAATAGCCATTATTTAAAGTTTCTCACAGAATTCTATTTTTTCCTTATTTGGACCTTCTACTGTGAAGAACTTCACACCATGTTCCCAATATGGTAACGAACATACATGATCATCCAAAACATGAAGGCCCATGCCTTTTACAATTTCAAATAAATTATCAATGTTATTCACATCAACTGCAATATGGTCTATACTTCCGTAAGCCATAGCAGCCTGACCATTCTGCCAAGTCTCTATAATTAGATTCCCCAGTTGCAAGAAAGCGACTTTTTCTTTCCCGTTTACGGTGGAATAAGCAACTGAAAAACCTAGCGTTGTAAAAAACGCTTTTGTTTTCTCTATATCATTAGTAGGAATACCTATATGTTGTACACCAGTACAAAATTTTTTTATTTCCATTTCTTATATGTTTATATTATTAATTTAAGCCCATTGCCTCTGAAAAATCTGTTGTGTAGGTATCTTGTGAATATTCATTCCCATATCTGTCTACAGCAACGACTTTCACCTTTGCTTTCGGATTTTTTAACTCATAGATAAAATCATGCATCGTATAAGGACTGAAATCGGCCTTGGCACGCTGCAAGACACCTATATGATAACCTTGCGCCCATGCATCAGTTTTGAATTTAGAAAGTGAACTTGTCATTTCGCCGGAATATACACCATCCTCATAACAATAAACTTTCCATGTATAATCCCAGTTCCAGACATTCGCCACAATATAGTCTGATGCCAATCCATAAGTATAGGTTCCGTATGTTCCACCGAATACAGCATTTCCATGCAGTAATCTTATTTGGTAATTCTGAGGATTTTTGACACTTCTGTACCAATTATCGACTATTTCATTACCATTGATTTCATATACACTATATCCGGTAGGTGTACCATCCCCGTTAATATATGAATTCCAATATGCGCCGCATACAGCAGCATAATGTGTATGTCCGCACATTAATATTTTGTTTGAATAATCAGCAAGCAAATTCAACATTGTCTCGCGATTTTTATAGTCTGCGTCATCACGAATAGGAATATGATAGTACACTACAATCAGTTTACTCTTGGGAACATAACTAAGATCCTGTTTCATCCATGCCATTTGAGCATCAGAAAAAGCTCCTTTATAAGTGACACCGTCAGAGTACTCTACATTATTCAATGCTATAAAATGAACATTACCTCTATTGAATGAATAGTTTGTCGGTCCGAAATATTGCTCATACACATCACATTTACGCGGAACCGTCGAATCTCCATTCTGTATAAAGTAATCATGATTACCAACTGCTGAAAAGACAGGCATAGACGTTCCATTCATAACTTTCTGCATTTGTTCTTCAAATTGCGAACATCCTTCATGCACATCATCCCCCATACTAAGTCCCAATACTGGTAAATCCGACTTTGACAAGAAAGAACGTATATTACTCATTGTCTCATTTTGAAAACGAGAAAAACTTACTTTACTTCTCACTTGAGGATCTGCCATAACCAAAAGATAGAAATGATTCTCTTCTGAGCCTACACTCTCTAAAGAAAAGTCATAACGTTTGATATCTGCGCTTAAAGCCTCATAGAATTTTGAACTATTAGCTTTATAAGCAGAAGGAATGGAATAAGATACGAACTTTGCCGTTTCATCACGTTTCATCTGATAGAATCCTGTTCCGTCGGTTGTTACACAATTATATCCATCTGTAACCACAACCCCTTCTATACCTTTACCATCAGAATCTTTAATTAATCCATACAAGTCATTCCCTGCAGTTGGTTTTAAACTATCAACCTGTTCTGAAGACTTATTTTCTCCACTA
>NZ_CALMHT010000183.1 GCF_937863835.1 uncultured Prevotella sp. | reverse complement strand
TAGTAATTCTAGCACTATTATAATATGTTGATTTAAATGGTTAAATTTTTTGGTAAAAGAGAAGTCCCACTTCGTGAGAAGCGGGGCTTTTTGTATCGTGATAATAACTAATAATCACAAGAACCGCGATTCCTTAGGCTCGAATTTTATCTCCACGCATTTCAGCAGCATAGAGAACAGCCAGATAATCAGGAAATACACGATCGTGATAAGGATCAGCGGCATAAACGCATCGAATGTAGAACTGCGTATGATGTCGCTTACCTTTGTCAGATCCTGTACAGTGATATATCCCACGATAGATGTCGACTTGATAATCGCTATAATCAGTCCTTTGTATACGGGCAGCATGCGCCTCGTCATCACAGGCAGCACAATATAACGGAATGTCTGGAAGTTCGTAAATCCCATAGATAGACCCGCTTCCGACTGTCCCACACTGATACTCTCTATCGAAGTTCTGTACATTTCAGCCACAAAAGAGGAGAATATGAGCGAGAACCCTATGATAGATACCGTGACACCACTGATGTTCGACGATGCGAAGATGGCATAAAAGAGCAACATCAGCATCACCACTTCCGGTATTCCTCTGAAAAACTGGATGTATACGTCGGCCACGTTCCTGCATAGTTTGTTTTTGCGCATACGCAGGTAGCAGATGCCTCCTCCCAGTATGGTACCAATTATCACAGAGAAGATTGTAATCTCAAGTGTACACATCAGTCCGTTCCCGATCATCTTGTATCGTCCTTCTTCGACAAAGTTCTGTTTGAAACTCTCGCTCAGACTGGTCAGTATACCTTTATCTTCAGCTTTTTTCTCATTAACAGAACCCTCAATGTTTTCCTTAAGTGCGAAAGAACAGGCGTTGCATGTGAAATATTGATCCGAGAAAGCAATTTTCTTGGCCCTTTCGGGAGTGATGAAGATACAGTCGGCAGCCATATCGGCGGCGCCTGTACTTGCAGCTTCGATGAGGCCGCTGAATCCGCTCACCGACGTTTGCAGTTTCATGCCCACCGAAGCGGCGAAACGCTGTACCAGTTCGATGTCAAAACCTGCCAGTTGGTTGTTTCCACCCATAAAAGAGAAAGGAGCCTTTGTCCCTTCCGTCTGAAATTTGATGACACCGTTCTTTCCGCTGTTCGGGATGTCGGGCATCTTGGCATGTTCGAAATCATCAATCCATTTATGATACAACTTGTCATATCCGCCCGATTTCTTGAATTGAGCCAGAAACACGTTAAACTTATCCCGCAGATCGGTCCTTTGTTTACTGAAAGCCACACCGATGGGATTCGAATACATACTGTCGTTCACCACACCTATTTCAGGATATTTCATCATAAACATCTTTACGATGTTGTAGTTGATAAGTCCTATTTCCGCCTTCCTTGTCTTCACGTTCAGTACCAGGTCGGATGTGTTTTCTGTTTCCAGAATAATAGACGACTGTAGATGTTTCCTTGCATATTTATCTTCGCTGGTACCCGTCACCACAACGATTTTGTGCCCTTTCAGGTCGCTGTTCTTGTTGAGTTTGGCCACCTTGTTCTCTTTCTGCTGTGTACAGGATGTCAATGGTGCAGATATTGCCATTGCGAGCAGACAAACTATCATTATATAATGTTTCATTGTTTTATCGTTTTTAGCAAGTCAGTAGTTTCATTGTCAATATGGTCTTTCCGTCTTCGGTCTTTTCAGAGATATTGGATGTCATACCCTTGATCATCTTTTCTCCCAGACTTCCGTCCCATTTGTCCGACATCAGATGTTCTATCATGTCTGAGACGATAAATCGAACTGTTGTGTTGCCGTCCTTCTGTCCGTATTCCACGGATAGTTTAAGACCACCCGAACGGATGATGTCGTCCACTCTGTCGTTTACGTCACGGTCGAACAGGAGTCCGAGGGTCTCTTCCACCGTATGCAGCACGTTGTTGGTCAACTTTTTCGAGAAATAATTCTTTTTCGCGAATTCCCCTATTTGTCCCAACATGTCGTATAAGTCATAACCTTCGTTGTGTATGTCATATTCGAATATACGCACCTTGTTGATAAACAGTCTGGTCAGTTCCCGTTTCGGACTGTCGAAGATTTCATCAGGGGTACCCTGCTCATATATCTCACCCTGGTCCATGTAGAACACCCTGTTCGAGACATCGTGTGCAAAATTCATCTCATGTGTGACAATAACCATTGTCATCCCCTTTTCGGCAAGATTGCGGATTACCCCCAGAACCTCGCTTACCATGGTAGGGTCAAGAGCCGATGTCGGTTCGTCGAACAATATTATTTCTGGACTCATAGACAGGCATCTGGCTATCGCCACACGCTGTTTCTGACCGCCCGACAACTGTTCCGGAAAGGCATTGTATTTGTTGGCCAGACCCACATCCTGCAACAGACTCATGGCTCGTTCTTTGGCTTCGGCAGGTGTACGGTGAAGCAACTTTATCTGACCTATCAGCAAGTTGTCAAGTACCGAATATTGTTCGAACAGGTTGAAACTCTGGAATACCATTCCCATCCGTTTTCTGAGGGCCGTGATGTCCGCCTTCTTGTCCAGAATGCTTTTCCCGTCAACTATGATTTCACCGCCGTCAGGACGCTCCAGTAGGTTCAGACATCTGAGAAAAGTACTTTTCCCCGTACCCGATGGTCCTATGACGGATATAACGTCACCCTTGTCGATCGTGGCATTCACATCTTTCAGAACATGCAGATCTCCGTAATTTTTTGATAAATGCTTGATTTCTATCATGATATTAATATTGTTTATTCATCCTTTATCAGAATAAATATCATTTTTGTATTGTCGATTGCAATGTTAGCAATTTTTTCTGAAATATGCAAATATAAATCATTATAAAATAAAGAATTTACTTTTTCATTACTTCATGTTTTTGTTATTATATAATGCAAATATACGATTATAAGACTAAATTATTAAAAATTTTTGGTATACAAAACGAGTAGCCGCGATAAATTGAACAATTATCGAGAACAAATGAATAAAAAATATTGAATGCGTCGCATCGGACAACATTTATCTTACCACTACAGTCTTACCCTTGAGAATATAGATGCCTTTCTGCTCAGGCTGTAGCACTTTCACACCCTGCAGGGTGTAGTAGGGGGGGTATCGTTACTGTCTGTGCATACCAACTCCATGCCCGTGCCACATGGAATATGTCGGAGAAGAACCTGCCCACCGAATCCTTCTTTTAGTCCCCATGCGTAGGGGTACGTAGGGTAGAATGTATAACCCCTACCTGCGGGCCCGTCCAGGTTATTAATAATACAGGTTATTATATATATTAATTTATGATGTTTCGTACGGGCGCATTTTATGGAAACTTATTCCAGAACCCTACGCACCCCTACGCACCCCTACGCAATCTATCATCATAAAATTTTATATTTATATTTTTCCCGTCCGAGTTTCGGACAAAATTTGCACATTTCATATATTTTTATTTCCTTTGCACTCTCATAATGAAAAGACGTCATAAATATATAAAAAAAGAACGTATCGACGACATGGTAAAGCTGATAATCCATGGTGACGATGCCGACATTATCCCGTCGTGCGGGAAAATTTGCGCGTCGTGGAAAAAAAATTGCGCACTGCGTAAAATAATTTGCGCGGTGCGCAATTGTAATACGATGTACGCTGTTATTTCGAAAATGCTCAAAGCACAATTTACGGTTAATTGTTGTAAGTTTACAAATTCTGAAACGTAAGCACAAATTCTGAAGGTATACATATAGGTATACATTTTGTAAAAACAGAAAATAATGGATGAAATGGAAATTTTTTTTGAAATAAAAAACAAATTTGAAATCAGAAACCGAATCGTTCTCTTCACCCGCTCGCAGATACTTTTGACTGTCGGTCAAAATATGAAAATAAACTCTTTGCCATCACAAAAAAACAGATATCGAAGGCAAAAAGGTACTGTACAAACTGGTCTAAAACACACTAAAAGTGTTAAATATCAGTTTTTTGTGTTTTTTTATGGGTTTTTATACCGAATTTTATACCATAATAATTTGTTCTATTAGGACTTTTTGCGTATTTTTGAATTCAGAATTAAAGTGCCATGACATTGAATAAGTTGAAATAACCTAAAGTATAATAATGATGGGAAAAAGAGTTTTTGTTCTTTGTACCGTTTTAAAAATATATATAATATGAATGTAAAACATTATCCACTGACTGTCATACAAAGCGATTACTTTT
>NZ_CALMHT010000182.1 GCF_937863835.1 uncultured Prevotella sp. | reverse complement strand
TTATGATCGAGTTATTAGTATGGTTTTCCACATAGTTATCAACAGGTTTTGTGGAAAACTATTAAAATGCTTATAAAATTATAATAAAGGTATTGTTAAATGAAATATATTCACTATCTTTACACCCAAATAATAATACTGAAAAATATGCAAGATGTAAATCGCTTGAAACTCGTATTGGTAGAAAAGAAGAAAACCAGTAAATGGTTGGCTGAAGCATTGGAGGTAAATCCGTCCACAGTATCTAAATGGTGTACGAATTCTTCTCAACCCGATTTGGAAACACTCATCAGAATAGCAGGTCTCCTGGAGGTGAGGGTGGAATACCTCTTGAATACGTCTCAAAACGATTGATGCCATGAAGAAGATTGTAGAATATGATTCAGGCATCAATGTGATAGGTAGTATTCCTGATTATTCCTCGATGATTAGTTTCATCTGTGAATACAGCAATAGTAAACCCGAGAGCGAGAAGAGTTTTTCTTTTCGCACGCATAAGACGTTTACCCGTTTCCTTGCTGCCATCAAGGCATCCATTCTGCAGTTTGCCAATACCCGTCAGAAGAAGATGTTTCTCAGCGCATTGGCAGATGATGCCTATACGCCCCGAGAAAAGAACCTGATATTGTTTTGGCAACTCACTTATGCCAATCGTCTGTTTCGTAAAATCACTGAAGAAGTATTTATGAAGGCTGTGTATCAGGGGCGAACTTCACTGTCGCTGATAGATGTGCTCAGTCTGTTGCATTATATAAAGGAAAAGAATCCGAAGGAATTGGACTGGTCGGAAGCCACGCTGAAAATCACGGCATCCAAATACCTCACCATCTTGAAAAAGTTAGACTTGGCTGATGGCAAACTGACGAAAGAGATTCGCCATCCCATCATTACCAGTCAACTATTCATCTATTTCATCCGCTGGATACTTGTCACAGACCCCAAGCACCACACCATCAATCATCCATTGATGGTATTCTGTTTTTACGATAAACAGTCACTCATAGAGCGACTTAAGAAAATAGAGTTCATGCCCTTCTGGAATATCACCCAGATAGGCGAAGACGTAACCATAGAATTGATAGACCATGACGAATAAAAGTACATTTCAGTTAGAGCACAACCGCCTGTTCAGTGAACTGCAGGAAGCATTGAAATATGACATTGCCAAGATTACAGGTAAAGCCAACGGAGGCAGAAGTATCCTGTTCGTTTATCCTCCTGTCGACGACGACGCCTATATCGCGGAAGCAGAGAAGACGCTCACAGACAAGTATTGTTTCATTGATTTGCGGCAACTGCTGACCGATTTCATCAAGGAGATGGGAGCGGATACGTTCAAGAAAAACTATGCTAATTTCCAGCAAGAAGTGTTCTTTAGCGATAACTTCCCAGAAGAGACCTTCTTTTATGCGGTTATGGAGCATATCAAGTCTGTTTATGCAGCTGGCGAAATACCTGTACTGGTGCATACAGGTACGCTATACGGCATGAATTTCTCCACGCATTTTATCATGGACAGCAAGTTGGTAGAGCAGTCTCAGATACCATTAGTCGTATTCTATCCCGCCACCGTGGATAAGGACAATATTTATTTCATGGGCAAGCAGGTCGCGTCCAAATATCGTTGTATAGTCATTAAATAAAGCGAATCAATTATGAGTAATAAGATAAAGGATATATTATCCATCCAATTGGAAAACGACATTAAGAATGTCATCGATTTGAATTCACAGCAGGAGACAGATATCAAGGAAGAGCTGGACGGCTTTATTCTAACGGAGAGTCTCGCCGGTCACTTGTCTGACTTCCTGGATGCGTTCTGTTCCGATATGAAGGAGTCTGGCGTGTGGTTAAGTGGATTCTATGGTTCAGGTAAGTCATACTTCGCCAAGATGTTGGGCTTTCTGATAGCCAATCCAACTGTGGTAGGCACGTCGATGCGTGAGCGTTTCATGCCTAAGTTGGCTGGTCTGAGGAATGAGAACTTGATTAAAAACCAGATTAATTCACTGAACAAGAGTGATTATCTAGTGGTGCTGTTCGACTCAGCCAAGGTGGACTATTCCCATGGCTTGTCGTTTATGGCGATGAGCCGTTTCCTGCTTACGCTCGGACTGCTGAACAACTGGATGGGATTTCTGGAGTATGATATGCTCATAGAGCAGCGCTATGATGATTTTCTGGCGGTCGTAAAATCCCAGAATAGCGGTCAGGAGTGGGCGCAGATCAGACATAGTATGACCAATATCACCAAGTTCCGTCAGGCGGTGATAGAACTCTACGGCATCAGTGCCGATGATTTCGAAGAGAAGAAGAAACTGGTGGAAGCCAAGATCAACAGCTATGATGCCGATACATTGAAGAACGACTTGCAGCGCTATCTGGAGATTTATCCAGCCAAACGAGTGGTGTTCTTCATCGATGAGGTCAGCGAGGCGCTGAATCAGAATCATATCAATCTGCTCGATTTGGAAGGACTGTCTGAAGCCTTGTCTTCATTAGGTAACAGAGTTTGGACTGTTGGCATTGCGCAGCAGGCTTTCCAGGACGTACTCAATGGTTCCGGTATCAGCGTGCAGATGCTCAACAAGGTGGAAGCCCGCTTCAAGACCCGCATCCCTATTGCAGCAGAAGAGATAGACACCATCATCCGTCGCCGACTGCTCACCAAGAAGGTGGAAGGCAAACAGCAGTTGGAAGCCTATTATACCAAGAACAGCGGTATGGTGCTGGATGTAACCAATATAGCGGGTATCTCATTGCAACCCACCAAGGATGCTGAGACCTATTCAGATTATTATCCGTTTTTTGAGCACCAGTTCAAGATGCTGCAATATTTCCTGTTCGGTTCGCGTAACACGGTCACTTCACAGATAGGTACGCGCGGTATGCTCATTTCCGTATTCGATGTACTGAAGAAGGAGTCCATGACCGAAGCGGATGTTTTCACCCATGTGAATGCCACCCAACTCTGCAATCAGGCGGAAGAATCCGTCACGGAAGCATTGCGTATGCGATATGAGCAGGCTGAGGCTCACCTCAGTGCCGAACCTTTCAAATATGTACAGGGCAAGGCATTGCTCCAGACCATCCATTTCCTTGATAAGTCGGGCGCTCATGCCACGGTGGAAAATATAGCCCGTTCTTATGTATGTCGTCTGGAACAGTATTATGACATCCTTGCTGAAGTGAAGCAGGCACTGGATATACTTGTCAGTCACAACGTGCTGATACCTACTGCCAATCAGTACAAGATAACCAGTCAGATAGAGCAGCAGATCATAGATGACATGAATGGTTTTGAGGTGCCTTCGTATCGCTCGATGGCGCAAGTGACCAATAACCTGAAGCAGCTGAAACTCGTCAAGGTGTGTCAGAGTCTGCTGCAGGATGGCATGAATATCCCCTTCTGTGTGGAGACGTCTATCGGCGAGAATATTGCCAATGCCTCAGAGCGCTTCATGAAGGTGAGCATTGACAATCCTTTCTATCCGGAAGACTATGAGAGTAAGGTGGCTGCCATCAAACAGGAAACGCAGAATGACAGAAATAAAATCAGCATCATACCTTCCAATGCCGATGCCAATACCATCATGGACTTGGCAAGAGATTTACTGCAGATAGAATATATAGAAAGTAAGAACTACTCTACGGCAGAGGAGAAGGCGGTTGTGAACACCATTTCCGCGACCAAGGAAGCCAAGATGACGCAGTTGGATGAACTGATACGCAAGGCTTATACCGAGGGAACGGTCGTTTATCTCTATAATACCTATCAGTTGGATGATGCCAATTACGCCAAGGAGATAGAGCAAGTGCAGCGCCGCATGTTCGGTAATATCTATACGCAGCGACTCAGTGCCACCCTGAATGATGACATGGCGGAAAGTATCATCAAGAAACCCGCAGCACAACTGTATAAGATGTTCGGTGCCTCTGAGGAATTCCGCTTCTTTGATACGTCGGGCAAGTTTATCGGTGACAACTTGAGTGTGGTGACAGCCATACTGAACAAGTGCAAATCATATATCAATGGCAAAGACCTGGAAGATACGCTGGCGGGACCTCCTACGGGATATACTTATGGCACCATTGTCTGTGCTATGGCTGCCCTGTTCCGTGGCAATAAGGTAGTTGTCAAGTACAATGGTACTGAATATCACTCAGCAGCTGATACGGGAGCAGAACAGATTTTCAAACAGCAGAAAAATTTCGGTAAGGCTTCATTCAAGGCGGTACTCAAGTCGCTTTCTTATAAGGAACGCCAGGACATAGTGGATATATTGAAGCAGGACTGTAACTATAAAAAGAATACAGACGATAATGACCTTTCGTACAATCTGAACGATTTTGAGATAGTAGAATGTATCAGTCTGCTCTCTGTAAAAATGATGGACAAGGTGAAGGCTTATATCCTCTTTGATGATGAGAAGGAGAAACTTTTTAAAGGTTCGGTACAGGCACGCAGTTTCCTTGCAGAGTATTCCGCTAAGGTGACAGAAGCCAATTATATGGCGACCGCTCGTCTCTTCCTCCAGAATGCGGATGAATATATCTCGGCGGTGGAACGTATCGAGAAGGACCTGCGTTTCATCGATTCTGAATTCAAGGTGATAGAGGAGGAACGTGACTTCATCCTGGATGTGAAGGAAGAACTGGAGAAGACAGGCGGTGATATGCAACTGATTCAGGAGAAGATGGACTTGTTTCGTGAAGCACGGGAAAAGGACTTGGTGGCGAATGCCTCCAAACTGAAACAGTGGGCTCAGGACATCAAGGATATCTATTATCAGCTAATGTGCCATCAGGCTGGAGAACTTACAAAAGATTGTCTGGGACTTGATAAAAAAGCGGCGGCACTGAAGAAAGTACTGGATGCCTACCCCCATGCGTGGAATGAAAAGATCTATAGCCAAATTTCGACATTGGAAAAGAAACTGCAGCAGTTTGCTACGTTGCATATTGACTTGAAAGGCTGGAGTGTGAAGTGTAGCAACAGCAGTATGCTGCTGCGTGACATCGCTTACCAGCAACAGCAGTTGAAGCAGGACAGTCAGGACGTGGACATCTGGGAAACCGCTATCGTAACAGAAGACCCTAAACCGAAACCTGTGCCTGCACCTACTCCTATACCTGGACCAACACCAGGACCCACCCCAACGCCGCCAATGCCCAAACCGGTGGAGCGCAAGATGCGCAGTAAGATGCCTAAAGGCTCCTGTTCGGTAGGTCAATACCGTGACTGGCTCAAACAGCAGCTGGCGATGACCAATAAGTTTGGTGATACGGATGTATTAAACTTTGACGAATAACAGAACCACATAAATCATAGATACGACAATGAAACTGATAGATCATGTTCTCCAGATAAGAGGCCTCATTCAGCAGGCGATAGACAACACCTTCTCCCGACTGGGACTGGAAGCCGGGACACAGGGAAGTATAGACAGTCTGCCTGCTGAGCAGCAGGCTAAATACAAGCGGTTGGCTGAAATCATCAGCACCCATGAGCGCGCTCTGGGCGATGACTATGCGGCTGCCCGGAGGGAAGCCATCAGTGAGTGTGTGTTTACGCTGTTCAACCGTCTGGCTGCCATCAAGGTGATGGAGGATCGAGAACTGTTTCCAGAGGTGATTCGTCGACGTGCGGAGCATGGCAATCTCTCTTATGCCCATCAGCAGTGGTTGGAGGAGCATCCCGAGGAGCGCAGTGCCGAGCGTATGGGTCTGAAGCATTTCCTTCAGTTTAAGTTTCACGAACTCTTTGATACGTATCAGATACCTATCTATAGTGATGACTGTCCGTATGCGGTATTCCCTACCGCCGATGAACTGGATGAGATTATCAATACGATGAATGCCATCGAGCAGGATGCTGACTGTGGCGCGGATATCTGGAAGGGTGATGATATTCTCGGATGGCTGTATGAGAACTTCAATACGGCGGAGAAACTGGCACTGAAGGATAGCGGTGACAAGACGGAATACGACAAGGTGAGTCTGCAGAGTCAGGTTTACACTCCTCGCTGGGTGGTGAAGTTCCTGGTGGATAATACCTTGGGTAAGATGTATCTGGAGATGTACCCTGACAGTAAGTTCACGGTGGATGCAGATACGGAGCAGGTGAAGTATCTTATTGCCAATGCACCGAAGAAGAAGGTGCGCCGCCCCAAACCGATACAGGATATTCATCTGATAGACCCAGCCTATGGCAGCGGTAATTTCCTGATCTATGCCTTTACCTTATTCTATGATTTGTATATAGACCAGATAGAAAATTACAAGGCTGACATCTCCCGCAGGGATATTCCCCGACTGATTGTGGAAAACAATCTGTATGGTGTGGACCTCGATGAGCGTGCCGTGCAGCTCACGCAGACAGCCCTGTATATCAAAGCGATGGAACTGAAAGGCAGACGCGGGCAGATGCCTGCTAAGACGCATGTGGTATCCACCCACTTTGAACTGCCTACGTATGAGGATATGGAAATGAGCTTTGAGATGGGCGATGGCAAATGGAATGACAAACAGAAGGAGACACTTCATGAGATATGGGAGGACTTGCGCAATGCCTATAAGTTTGGCTCATTGGTCCGTGTGAAGGAGAAGTTTGAGGCACTGATTCCTGATGAGGAAGAACGTGGACTCTTTGATGAAGAATTCCTGCAGGGTATCTTTGCCTTTAAGAATCATGCCATGACCATTCTTCGTAATCAGACGGCTTTGTGGAATGGAAAGGGAGCCAATGACTATGCCCACAGCAAGGTGAATGATGCCATGACTTTCCTGGACATCTTGTCCAATCCCTTTGATATTGCCGTTGCCAATCCGCCCTATACGGATAGTGCCAACTTCGGTCCGGAACTCAAAGCCTTTGTGGAGGAGAATTACAGGAAGCCATTAAAATTCAATATCAATCTGTATGCTACATTCATCAAGCGCTGCTGCGAACTGACGGATGAGGATGGAAAGATTGGTATGATACATCCTATGACGTTTATGTATATCAAAACGTTTGAGGATGTCCGTAAATATATGCTCGACAATACTCATATCAATATCTTTGTAGAATATGGACTGAGTAATTTGTTTGGTACTGTGATGGTCGACCCTGCTTTCTATGTATTGGAAAAAGACCAGATGGCTAATGATTCCATATTCATATCATTAGACCAATATACTCGTACCCCAGAGGAAAAGTTCAAAAAACAATATTGTTTGCAGGCTTTATCCGATATTGTTGCTGACAAAGATAACAAACATGTTTATCATCTTCCTCAATCCAAATTAAAGGAAATCAAGTCTTATCCTTTCATCTATTGGATTTCGGATGAGTTTAGAGAGAAATTCGGAAGACAAACGACAGACGATATTTCTGATATAAGGGCTGGAATCCAGACTTCAAATAATAATAGATTTTTACGATATCCATGGGAAGTTACTGATACTAGAACCAACGGAAATGCAGGTAGATGGGTCCTATATGCTAAAGGTGGTCCTTATTGTAAATGGTATGGAAATATCTGGCTGACAATTGACTGGAAAGATAATGGAAATTACCTTCAAAATTTTCTTAAATCAAGAGGACAAGACTTACATGCACAGGAATATTATTTTAAAAGAGGTATAACTTATTCATCAAAAGGAAGTGGATCAATTTCATTTAGAGATTATTCATCCGACCTTTTGTTTGATATTGCAGGTTCATGTATATTTCGTAATGGAACATTTGGAAATTTGGAATATTATATGGGGTTTCTAAATTCCAATCTTGTTGCTTATATAATTGATTGCTTAAATCCAACAGTTAATAAACAACCAAATGATTTAAAGAGAATTCCTTTTGTCATTCCCAAAGAAGATAAAGAAACGTTAGTTTCGTCAATTGTTAAGAAATGCGTTTCTATCAAGAAGCATTTAAGTTCTTTTTCTATAATAGAGCCATTATTTGCCATGAGTCCTATTACCGCAGGCATTAAGCCCATGGATTCATTGCTGACTTATTACAATTACGAGAATGCCCTCTTAACTCAGATTCTCCTCAACGAAGCAATCATCAATGAGACGGTTTTTGACATATACGAATTATCCGCTCATGACCGTCAGATGGTTCTCGACAAAGAAGGAATTCCAGTCGGTTCATTGCCAGTGAGTGCAGCAGCAAAAGCAGCCTATACCGAATGTCTGAACAATAATAAAGAATTCCCTGCCACG
>NZ_CALMHT010000181.1 GCF_937863835.1 uncultured Prevotella sp. | reverse complement strand
ATCTGTAACATCAGGGGAACGTCTACAGGAACACGGTCGCCGGCAAACAACTTACGTCCTCTGCTGACAACCCCATACACCCAGTCTTTCTCACCCCGGACAAGTTGCGGTTCAAGGAGTCTGAAACCTATCGCAGTAAGTTTCGCCGTCGCTTCCCTTACCGAACTGTTGTCTATAATATCAGGCAAAGCGACCATAGGGGAATGGGGGGAGTTGACTGTGACATAAATCACATGTCCGCTTTTCACCTTGTCTATATGTCCGGGAGTCTGAGCCAAAATGCAATCGGCAGGCAACAATTTGTTATAACCGGAATCGCTGACCTCAATACGCAACCCGTCGTCTTCTAACAGACGTCGTGCCTCTTCGTACTGCATACCTTTAAGATTCGGAACCTGAATACCCTCTCCATGATGTGTATAGATGTCAAGACCGAACTTTAATCCTACGCACAACAATACGACAACAATAATCATCAAAAAGATATTGCCCCAAAGATATTTGCCCCAAAATTTCTTAACGAACTCCTTTGATTCCATTACCGGTTATTATTTAGTAAATGAAGATGGTTGCGAACTGTCTTCACATTCAGTGCAAAGTTAATGTAATTTGAATACAATACAAAATAAAAAACGAAGTTTATTGATTTTTTTGCCAATACTTCATCTATTTTTAAAGATTACGGATGTTTCTTGGTAAAAAAGATTTTTGTAATATTATTGTAATAATATTCGACTAATTCGAAAATAATGTGTTACTTTGCATATTAAATAACAATATTTATAAAATGAATTTAAAATTAGTATTGTGTAGTATGGCCTTATGCGCCTCTACATCTATTTATGCGAATGTACAGGATTCTTTGAAATCCGGCATAAACAAAGGGAATATGGATTTGACCGTGAAACCGGGTAAATCCTTTTTCAATTATGTGAACGGTACATGGCTGAAGGACACCCCTATCCCTGCCGAGTATCCTAGTTACGGTGTGACTTATCTAGTGTATGAACAGAACCAGAAACGTCTGAAAGACATCATTCTTTCGTTTGCTAAACAAAACAATGCGCCTAATTCATTAGGTCAGAAGATCGGTGACCTTTACAATATCGTAATGGACAGCGTCAAACTGAACAAGGACGGTATAACACCGGTCAAAGGACTGTTTGGCGAAATCTCCGCCATAAAAAGCAGGAAACAGGTACTCCCGCTGATGGCTGAATTCTACCACGAAGGTATATCAGGATTATTTTATACGTCAATAGACGCAGATGCCAAAGACAGCAAGAACAATCTTGTGAGCATCGGGCAGGAAGGTATGACACTGAGTGAGAGGAGCTATTATCTTGATACGGATTCGGAATCGGTGGCACTCAGAGACAAATATAAAAAGACCATCATCGACCTGTTCCAACTATACGGTTTCAGCCACGCCCAGGCTTATGCTAACATGAAGACGATCATCAATATAGAGACAGAAATGGCGAAAGTTGCATATAGTAGAACCGAACTGCGCGACCCTGAAAAGAATTATCACAAAATCGGTTATAATCAACTGCTGAAGCAATATCCGGGGATAGACTGGAATACCTATTTTTCCATTTTGGGGATAAAAGGCATCAAATCACTGAACGTGAACCAGGTAGCGCCAATCCATCAGGCGGAAAAGATTCTTAACAATGAACCCATAGAAAACTTGAAGGCATATATGCAGTGGAATGTCATAGTATCTTCATGTACGGAAATGAATGACGAGATAAGGGCAAGAGCCTTCGATTTCTTCAGCCGCACTCTGACGGGACAACAGGAGGACAGAGCCAGATGGAAAAGAGCTGTAGGCGCGGTAGAAAGTTTTATGGGTGAAGGACTGGGCAAGATCTATGTTGAAAAATATTTCCCCGCTGCATATAAAGAGCGTATGGTACAACTCGTCAAGAATCTACAGGTAGCACTTGGAGAACGTATCAAAGCGCAAGACTGGATGAGCGACTCAACCAAGACTGTTGCCCTAGACAAGTTGGCTGCCTTCTATGTAAAGATAGGATACCCGAACAAATGGCGCGACTATTCAGGTCTGGACATTCATAATGACAGTTATTATGCAAACAATTTGCGATCTAACAAATTCGATTTCGACTATATGGTCAGCAAAAAGCTCAATAAGCCTGCTGACCACGACGAATGGATGATGACTCCGCAAGAGATCAACGCTTACTATAATCCAACGACCAATGAAATCTGTTTCCCGGCAGGCATACTTCAACCACCGTTCTTTGATATGGATGCGGATGATGCCTACAACTACGGTGCGATCGGATCTGTTATCGGTCATGAGATGACACATGGATTCGACGACGAAGGCAGTCAGTATGACAAAGACGGCAATCTGCGGGTATGGTGGAAAGACTCCGACCGCAAGAGTTTTAGTGAACGGACAAAAGTGATGGCCGACTACTTTTCTAATATCAATGTACTACCCGACCTGAAATGCAACGGAGAACTCACATTAGGTGAAAATCTTGCCGACCACGGCGGTCTGATGATTTCTTTCCAGGCATACAAAAACGCCACAAAGAACAATCCGCTACCGGTCAAAGACGGTTATACAGCCGACCAGCGTTTCTTCATCGCATACGCCACCAGTTGGCTGGAAAAGAACAGTGACGAATTCATCAGAATGGTTACCAAGACGGACCCCCATTCCATAGCAATATGGAGAGTAGACGGTCAGTTACCACACATCGACGCTTGGTATGAAGCATTCGGCATCACTCCAGACGACCCGATGTATATACCAAAAGAGAAGAGAGTAACAATATGGTAACATACAAACAATAACAGAAAGAGGCGAAGATTATGATCAATCTTCGCCTCTTTCTGTTTTCAACGTTTCGCGATAAGCGAATCGAAAAATTACTTACCGTGGTTCTCGTCAGAAACAGTTAATTTCGAACGACCTTTAGCGCGACGTGATGCTAATACACGACGACCATTCTTTGATGCCATTCTCTCACGGAAGCCGTGTTTGTTCACTCTTCTTCTGTTGTGTGGCTGAAATGTTCTTTTCATTGTTTATATATTTATTTGTTATTATTCACGCTTTTGGGCTGCAAAATTACGCATTTATTTCGAAATAACAAAGAATTAAACGATTTTTAGTGTGTTCTTTTATGTTTTTTTCCAAAAATATAGTAACTTTGCACCCGATTTCTTACATTTTTATTCGAATAATACAAAATAATAAATACAAGTTATATGATTAATTCACAGGAAATTAAGAACGGAACATGCATCCGTCTAGACAATCAGGTTTTTATCTGCGTTGAATTCCAGCACGTAAAACCAGGTAAGGGAAACACCATTATGCGTACAAAACTGAAAAGTGTAACCACTGGTCGCGTTCTCGAACGTACATTCCAGGTAGGTTTTAAACTTGAAGATGTCCGCATTGAGCGCCGTCCTTACCAGTATCTGTATGAAGATCCTACAGGTTATATCTTCATGAATCAGGAAACGTTCGAGCAGATTCCTATTAATAAGGAAGCTATCACCGGAGTTGACTTCATGAAAGAGGGCGATATTGTGGAAGTGGTAATCGATACAACAGACGGTTCTATCCTATACGCTGAAATGCCAGTAAAGACCAACTTGCGTATTACTCACAGTGAGCCGGGCATCAAAGGCGATACAGCAACAAACGCTACAAAACCTGCTACTCTGGAAACAGGTGTTGAAGTACGTGTGCCTCTGTTTATCAACGAGGGCGAACTGATACAGGTAGACACCCGCGACGGTTCATACCTCAACCGTGTAAAGGAATAAATCCCTTCATCATATCTGTAGGGGCAGACCTGCAAGTCTGCCCCTTTACATTTTTAATAGACTCTGAATGAAATACTCCGTTATAGTACCTGTTTACAATCGGCCCGACGAAGTTGCCGAATTGCTAGAAAGTCTCACGTCGCAGACGTATAAAGATTTCGAAGTAATCATCGTAGAGGACGGTTCTGCCGTTCCCTGCAAAGACATTGCCGACAAGTACAGCGGAGCACTTGACATTCATTATTACAGGAAGGACAATTCCGGACCTGGACAGAGTCGCAACTATGGTGCTGAGCGGAGTAACGGTGAATATCTGTTGATATTGGATTCTGATGTCGTATTGCCTGACAATTACCTGAAAGCTGTAAATGACGAGTTGACACGCGAACCTGCCGATGCGTTCGGTGGACCGGACCGTGCCCACTCATCATTCACCGACATACAGAAAGCAATCAGTTATTCGATGACCAGTTTCTTCACCACAGGCGGGATACGCGGTGGCAAGAAGAAGATGGATAAATTTTACCCGCGCTCGTTCAACATGGGCATTCGCAAAGAGGTGTACACCCGACTGGGCGGATTCTCAAAAATGCGTTTCGGAGAGGACATTGACTTCAGCATCCGCATCTTCAAGAACGGATATCAATGCCGACTATTCCCCGAAGCATGGGTATGGCACAAGCGCCGCACCGATTTCCGTAAATTTTTCCGTCAAGTGTTCAATAGCGGCATAGCCCGCATCAACCTATACAAGAAATACCCCGAATCGCTCAAACTGGTACATCTGCTACCTATGGTGTTCACTGTCGGGGTAATCGCGTTAGTGCTGACTTCAGCAGTAGGCAGAGTATTAATGAGATACGACGACATACATAAGTGGTACGACCTCTGCGCATTCCCATGGATACCTATTCTATTATATTGCCTTCTGATACTCACAGATTCGACCATACAGAACAAAAGTATCAAGATAGGTTTCCTGAGTATCGGGGCAGCGTTTATACAACTGATGGGATATGGATGCGGATTCATCTCAGCATGGTGGAGACGATGTGTAATGGGGAAAGAGGAATTCAACGCCTTCAACGAAACATTCTATAAATAAAGCAAAAAGAACGATTTGGAAGGAAAACTGACGATAAACGAATGGGCTGAAGAAGACCGCCCAAGGGAAAAACTGGAGCGTCTCGGCGCAGACGCGTTAAGCAATGCTGAACTGCTAGCCATACTGATAGGTTCGGGCTCTTCTACAGAGAGTGCCGTGGACCTGATGAAAAGGGTGATGAACGATTGTAACAACAATCTCAATACCCTAGGAAAGAAAAGTATACGCGACCTGACAGGTTATAAGGGACTGGGACCGGCAAAAGCCATTACCATTCTTGCCGCTTGCGAAATGGGAAAGCGCAGACAGCGCGAAAAAGTGGAAGAGCGGCTAGACCTGGGAAGTGCGACAGCCATATACAACTATATGCATCCGTGCATGCAGGACTTGGATATGGAAGAGGCATGGATTCTGATGATGAATCAGAATTATAAGTTGATAAAGTGTGAACGTATATCGCATGGTGGTATCAGTGAGACAGCTGTCGATGTGCGTGTCATTATAAAATCGGCTATACTGAACAATGCCACCATTCTGGCACTCTGCCATAATCATCCAAGTAACAACACAATGGCAAGCGATGATGACGACCGACTGACGCAACGTATGAAAAAAGCCTGCGACATCATGAGAATATATTTTGCCGACCACGTGATTATCACGGATGGCAACTACTATAGTTATAGAGAACAAGGAAGATTATAATGTTTAACATCAAATGATTACAATTATGACACAAGAAGAGAAAACAGCCATTGAAGAGAGAATCGTTGACGTACTGAAGACAGTCTACGACCCTGAGATACCTGTGAACATATACGACTTGGGTTTGATATATAAGGTGGATCTCAGAGAAGACGGCACACTCGACCTCGACATGACCTTTACGGCCCCGTCTTGTCCGGCGGCAGACTTTATACTGGAGGATGTACGGCAGAAGGTGGAAGGTGTGGAAGGTGTCAAAAGCGCCAATGTACAGTTGGTATTCGAACCTATCTGGGATCAAAGTATGATGACGGAAGAAGCGAAGGTGGAACTTGGCTTTGCATAAAAATTGCGACTTATGAAAAATGTATATTTCCTATCAGATGCGCATCTCGGTTCGCTGGCAATAGACCACAGCCGTACGCAAGAACGGCGTTTAGTTCGGTTTCTTGACAGTATAAAAGACAAGGCGTCAGCGATATATCTCCTCGGGGATATGTTCGACTTCTGGAATGAGTTCAAATATGTGGTACCAAAAGGCTATACCCGTTTCCTCGGTAAGATATCCGAACTTACCGATATGGGGGTGGAAGTTCATTTCTTTACCGGCAACCATGATATCTGGACTTATGGATATCTGGAACAGGAATGTGGTGTAATACTGCACCGTAAACCACTCACCACTGATATCTACGGGAAAGTGTTCTATCTAGCCCACGGGGACGGTCTGGGCGACCCTGACAGCAAGTTTAAGTTTCTCCGTCAGATTTTTCACAATCACACCTGTCAGGTCCTCTTCAATGCCATTCATCCACGCTGGTCTATGTGGCTTGGACTAACCTGGGCGAAACACAGTAGGATGAAACGTGCTGACGGAAAAGAACCTGCCTATATGGGTGAGGATAAGGAATTTCTGGTAAGATATACAAAGCAATACATGCAGACACACTCAGATATAGACTATTTCATCTATGGGCATAGGCACATAGAACTAGACCTGATGTTATCGCGCAAATCAAGGATGATGATCATCGGTGACTGGATTTGGCAGTTTACGTATGTGGTCTATGACGGTGAGCATATCTTCCTCGAAGAATATGTTGAGGGTGAAAGCAGACCTTAAGAGACATGACAACAAAGATAAAAAGAAGTCCCGGTACTGTCTACAGTACCGGGACTTTATCGTAATATGATATTATACGGTTACAGCAGATTCATCGTATCTGTAGCAATCATCAGTTCCTCATCCGTAGGAATGACGACAACGGTCACTTTTGAGTCTGGAGTGGAGATGACAGCCTCCCTGCCACGGATAGTAGCATTGAGTTTGTTATCGAGCTTAACGCCCATCCATTCCATGTCCTTGCAAACCTCTTCACGCATACCTGCCTGGTTTTCACCTACACCGGCAGTGAATACGATAATATCGCATCCACCCATAGCGGCAGCATAGGCGCCGACATATTTTTTAATGCGATAGTTGTACATCTGCATAGCGAGTACAGCACGCTCGTTACCCGCTTTCTCAGCAGCCTCTACCTCACGCATATCCGAAGAAATACCGGTAATACCGAGCACACCACTCTCTTTATTAAGAAGATTTGAAATACCGTCGGCATCAAGACCCAACTTTTTCTGAATGAAAGATACGGCACCGCCATCGATATCACCACTGCGGGTTCCCATCATCACACCTTCCAGCGGGGTAAGTCCCATAGACGTATCAATACATTTGCCATATTTTACAGCAGCGACACTGCCACCATTACCGATATGACATGTAATAACCTTTTTATCTTCCGGCTTTACGCCCAAGAAATCGCATACACGCTTGGAAACATAACGGTGACTCGTTCCATGGAAACCGTAACGGCGTATAGCATATTTCTCATACAATTCATAAGGGATAGGATACATATAAGCATACTTAGGCATCGTCTGATGGAATGCAGTATCGAATACACCTACCTGCGGCAATCCCGGCATCAATTCCGAAACAGCCTTAACACCTTTGAGGTTAGCTGGATTATGAAGAGGTGCAAGATCACTGCATGCCTCGAATTCCTTCAGAACTTCATCGTCCAGAATAACACTCTTATTGAATTTTTCTCCACCGTGTACCATACGGTGACCTACAGCGTCAATTTCCTTCAAATCTTTGATAGCACCTATTTCAGGGTCGGTAAGCAGACTGAAGATAAACTTCACGCCTTCTGTATGTTCGGGGATGTCATGCATGATCTGCTTTTTCTCTCCGTTAGGAAGTTTCACTTTGACGAATGCACCGTCAAGACCTACACGCTCAGCACCACCGGATGCCAGAACCGACTTGTCGTCCATATTGTACAAGGCATACTTGATAGACGAACTTCCACAGTTTAATACTAGAATCTTCATATAATAAGTTTAAAGTTAAATTTTCTTCGCATCCTGTGCCTGACAAGCTGTAATAGCCACCATCTTATAGATATCATCGACAGAACAGCCACGACTCAAGTCGTTAACCGGACGTGCGATTCCCTGAAGGATAGGACCTAGAGCGATAGCATCACCAAGACGCTGTACCAGTTTGTAAGCAATGTTACCTACTTCAAGACATGGAACTATCAACACATTAGCCTTGCCAGCAATATTACTGCCTTTCGCCTTAATGTCTGCTACAGCCGGAACCAAAGCGGCATCAGCCTGCAATTCACCGTCAATCTTCAGTTGCGGATCACGTTCTTTGGCCAGTTTGGTAGCCTCAACCACCTTGTCTACAACCTCATGAGAAGCACTACCCTTGGTAGAGAAACTCAACATAGCAACACGTGGGTCTGAGAATCCGGCAACAGCCTTGGCTGTCTCCGCTGTACAAACAGCAATCTGAGAAAGTTGATCGGCATCTGGCATCGGTGTTACTGCGACATCGCCCATAACTAGCACGCCATTTTCACCATATTCAGGTTTCTTTGTAATAAGAAGCATAGCGCCGCTGACACAAGTGATGCCCGGAGCACATTTGATAATCTGTAATGCAGGACGGAGTGTGTCGCCCGTTGTACTCAACGCACCGGAAATCTGACCATCTGCGCCACCGGTTTTAATAATCATACACCCCAGATAGAGAGGATTCTTAACAAGTCCGCGGGCCTGTTCGATTGTCATACCTTTTTTCTTACGCAATTCAGCAAGTAGAGTTGCATATTCTTCTGCTTTAGGATTGTTTTCTGGATCAATAATAGTAGCTTTATCTATATTCTTCAATCCGAACTTGTCAGCTTCAGCGTGAATTGCGCCGATATTACCGATAAGGATGAGGTCGGCCACACCGTCAGCCAATACTTGATCGGCTGCTTTTAATGTGCGCTCCTCTGTGGCTTCGGGGAGTACAATGCGCTGTTTGTCGCTCTTAGCGCGTGCAATGATTTTTTCTACTAAATCCATAGTTTGTTGTGATTTATATCTATTTTGTAACTTCGAGATTACATTTCGGGTACAAAAGTAAGAAAAATATTCGTAACGATAGTAGTTTTTCTGTGTTTTTTTTCTACTTTTGTGGTCTATACCAATTATCGAGCAAATTTATGATAAAATTCAGAGATATTACCACTGCGGATAAAGATACCATCCAACGCTTTACATTGTTCGGGGAACGTCAGAACTGCGACTTGTCATTTGCAAATCTAATCAGTTGGAGGTTTCTTTATAACACCCAGTTTGCCATTGTCGACGATTATCTGGTGTTCCGCTTTTATGCAGGGCATCATCTCGCCTATATGATGCCATTGCCACTCCCCAAAAAACAGGAGGACGGTACATTCAAGGTCATCCCTTGTGATGAATGTTCGGTCAATGTGATACGGGCGATACGCAACGACTCTATCGCCATGGGGCATCCGTTCCTTCTATTGGGCGTATGCAACTATATGCGCGATATTATCGAGAAGGCTTTCCCCGACACTTTCAATATCACACCCAATAGGGATTACAGCGATTATATCTATACCAGAGAGAAACTGGCCAACCTTTCGGGCAAGAAACTACAAAGCAAGCGTAATCATATCAATAAGTTCAAGAGCCTTTATCCCGACTATGAATATCGTGAACTGACACCTGAACTGGTGCCGCAATGTCTTGATTTGGAAAAACAATGGCGCAAAATATCCAAGGACGATAATGATGAAAATGAGCTTGACGAGGGTCTTTCGGAAGAACTCCGTTCCATGACACGCGCCTTCCATCGTTGGAATGAACTGGGACTTATCGGCGGAACGATATGGGTTGACGGCAAACTGGTCGCTTTTACTTTCGGGTGCCCTATCAACCAGAGTACATTCGATGTTTGTGTGGAGAAAGCCGATGTCAATTATGAGGGAGCTTTCACCATCATCAATCAGGAATTTGTAAGGCATCTGCCTGAAAAATACTTCTACATCAACCGCGAGGAGGATATGGGTAATGAAGGTTTGCGCCAGGCAAAGTTATCATATAAGCCGGACATTATTCTTGAAAAGAATACCATTATGGAAAAACATCCGTTGGCCGACTTTGAAGATCAGGAACGCATCAAGGCGGAAACCCGCAAACTATGGAAACTTGTTTTCAAAGATCCGGAGCCGTTTATGGATCTCTATTTCTCAAAAGTATACAAGAATGAATATAATATCTGTTGCCAGATAGACCATCAAGTGGTTGCCGCGCTGCAGACCCTACCATATCCGATGCTCTATCACGGAAAGGAAATCAATACGGCATATATCAGTGGAGTCAGTACACACCCCGATTACCGCAAACAAGATGTTGGAAACAATCTGATGCGTCAGGCACATTTCAGTCTTTTTTATCATGAAACCATATTTGCCACCCTTATCCCGGCCGAAGACTGGTTGTACGGTTGGTATGAAAAATGCGGTTACTCCAAGTGTATCGTCTGTGCGCCCCCGCCTGCTGATATCAAGGGAATGAGTTTTGCGAACTTTGACAAAATACAGCGCAGCAAATCGTGCGTACTGCTCCACGATAGCGACGGTTATGAGGTTATACAGGAAGATATCCGCTTGGCTGGCGAGGCATATCATCCTGCCACGCAACCCATCAAGGCGATGATACGTGTCGTAAATGCGAAAGAAGCCCTTCGTATGTACGCCGAACAGCACCCCGACTTAAAATGTCTGATCAGAGTTTACGACGATGAAGACATTCCAATGAACAATGCCTACTACATTCTGGCGGGAGGTAAAGTGAAACAGACAGACGAACCGGATGAAACGGCTATCAGAATGAACATCAACGAACTGGCTGAGTTTATATTCAAAGATGAGCATGCAGAAATGAATCTGATGCTCAACTGATATATTGTTTTTATTTCACGCTCCTGCCGGTAGCAATAAAATATGCCGTTCGACAATTCATATACGCTGTTACTGCCTCAGTATATTGGTCACGCGACTGTTGATTTTGCGTCTGCGCATTGAGAAGGTCGGTCATGCTGGCGGTACCTGCCTTGTAGTAATCTTCATTGAGGCGGAGATTCTCTGTAGACTGTTCTATACTCTTTTTTGCTAACTGTATCTGTTTGTATGCGTTATCCAAATCATCATAAGCACTCTGCATCTGTATCAGCAGCAGTTCTTTATTATCCTTGCTGTCCATACGCGCTATCTCCGTGGCTATCTTCTGCCGTTTGAGTCCACGGTTGCTCCACCAGTCGCTTATCGGAACACTCACGGTGGCCAGACCTATCGCCTTCGCCTTACCTGTATTGGTCATATCCTGATACACGCCAGCCACGCCAACTGCCACAGTGGGCAACATCTCACCCAGTTTCATCTTGGTCTGCAACTCGTTAGCTCTGACATTCTTGTCAAGCAAGCGGGCCTCTACCCTATTGTTTAATGCCGACTGATGATCTGTGAAATAAATAAAAGGCTCAGGCGTATTCTCAGACAGATGACGATCTATATCAATATTCTGTCCTGCCATTCCGATATACTGTGCAAGAACCATCTTACTGAGTTTTATACCATTTTCCAGTTTCAGTCTGTTGACAGCCACATCGTTCTGCTTCAGTTGTACACTCAGAACATCATTTTTGTTAGACACACCTGCCTTATAAGCATTGTTCGCATCATTCAGGATACTGGCCAACTGTCTGTCGACAGCATCAAGTGTTTTCTGTCTCTCATAAAGAGACAACAACTGGTTGTAATAAACCTCGGTAGTACGCATCACATCATCCTGCGACTGTTGAAGCATCAGTTGCCCGACCTCTGTCTGCAGTTTTGCCAGTCGGTTGCCATTCGTTATCTGTCCACCGGCATATACAGGTTCCATCGCCATCAGATTAATAAGCGTACCATGCTTGATAGCCTGCAAGGTATAACTGGTTGGGAGCGAAGACAGGACAGTAGGGTCTAATCCTACCTTCTGCATAATCCCGGCAAGATTCTGCTGGTCGCTCTCACTGAGCGATACATTTTGTTTTATCAGATAATCGTTGGCGCGAAAATACGTACCACCGGCAGATACAGAAGGAAAATATTTAGCCTTAGCCTCACGTTCCTGTTCTTTAGCCGACTCGATATGGAGTCGGGCATCTTTCAGTTTGACGTTATTCTGCAATGCCAACGTACGACATTCATCCAGTGTATACACTTTCTGCGCGCTGACCCCCTGTACAGAAACCATTGCGATGATCAGGGATAATATATAATTAGTTTTCATATCATTATTCTGTTACTTCATTTATACTAGCCAATGACAATGCTGCCCTTTCTTTCTCATTATTCAGACGACGCTTTTTGTCTTCTATACGGTATATCATCCAATAACCTATTGGGATCATGGTGATAATAAAGAACATCGACACGATTGTTCCCGCACAGACCACAGCACCCATCGGTCCCCACATAGGAGTATTGGCTATCACCATCGGTACGACTCCCATTGATGCGGCTGCTGAGGTTAGGAAGATAGGACGCATACGGCGCTGGGCAGCTTGCAGGGCAGCATGTTTGGCACTCAGACGATGCTTTACACGCAATTCCTCGGCATAATCGACCATGATAATTCCGTTTCTCACTATAATTCCCATCAGTGATATGATACCCAGTATACCTGTCATTCCTACATCCTGCCCCATCGACCACACACCAATGGCTGCCCCGAGTAAGGAGAACAGAAGAGACCCCATGATAAGCAACGACAGTCTGATATCTTTCAGATGGAATAGCAGAATAGCAAATATAACAATTACAGAAATAGCCAATCCACCATATATCTGCGGTCCGTACTCATTATCACTGTCACGCTGTCCGCCAACTTTCATCGAAACACCATCGGGCAACTTCACATCTTTCAGTTCTTCCAGCACTTTATCAGTGGCCTTGTTCAGATTGACGCCCCGTTTGGCATCTGCATATACAGACATTGTCCTGACACCATTCCGCCTGACAATCATACCATAGTTCCAGTCAGGTTTTACCTGAGCAATCTGCCTTAATGGCACGTTCACACCGGGAACTATACCACTTACGGTAGCATTACCTACATCATCTGCCGTCTGCATACCAGCATGACTATCCTTTAATGTGACACTCACAGGGTAGTCACCCTCCCATACTGTAGTCAGAGGTATCCCATTGCCGAAACGGGTGGCAAGATTGAGAGACAACATCGTCTTGTTGATACCTAGTCGGTTGGCCTCATCGTTATCCATCATCACGTTCAGTCCATCTGTTGTGCCTTCGAAAGTGCTTCTCACCAACATGATATCGGGGTCGTTGCGCATAATCTTCATACTCTTTTCCACAGCCTCGTTGAGTTGTTTCAGATTATATCCGGAGAATCTTATTTCTATCGGGGATATGGCATCACTGTAGTCCAGTTGTTTAATCCTTACCTGTGCGTCACTGAAATAGTCAGAGTATAGAGGCGTAAACTTATCCACCAGTTCCTCGGTAGCTTTATCATTTTTCGTGTTGACGATAAACTGTGCAAAATTTGTTCCACCGACCTGTGGAGCATAAGATGTCTGGAATCGTGGGGAACCGCTACCATAGAATGTCGTGATATTCACTATCCTGTCGTCTTTGCGCATCATATCTCTCAGACTATCGGCCACTTGTGCCGTTCGTTCAATGGCTGTGCCGGTAGGCATATATATCTCCACGGCAAACTGATTACGTTCTGCCCTAGGCATCAGTTTCTGTGGCAAATGGGCAAACATCAGTCCACCTAACACGATTGACAATGCCCCAAATCCCAATGTATAAAAAGGATGTGCGAAACAAACCGCAATCAGTTGGTTGTAATAATGCTGTATCAGTTCGAGGAAAGTTTTATGTTTCTTCTCCGCATCAGGTCCTTTCTTCAGTCCTTTCTTTATATATGTATACTGCATCCAAGGCACGACGAACACGGCAACGACCAACGATGTACCCAAAACGATGGAAATACCAAGCGGAAACCATTTCACGAAATCAAGCATCATACCCTTCATTGTGAACAGCAGAGGGAAGAATGTTACTGATATGGCAAGCGTTGCACTGAAGATGGAAGAGAAAAATTCCTTGGCAGCATGAGACGCTGCATGCCATCTGCTCATACCACTGTCTATCTTTTCTATATAACAGTCTATGATCACAATCGAATTGTCCACGATCATACCGAGCGCCACAATCAGCGATGCCAGCGTCACCGTATTCAGTTCTATCCCCACCGAATAGAATATACCGAGGGTAATAAATATCGTTATCGGTATCGTACTCGCTGCCACACTGGCCACCCTCACAGGCAACAACAGCATTATGACGATGATAACCGCACATACAGATATCAGCAGTTCCTTCAGAAAGTCGACAATGGACGAATTGACCACATTGCTCTGGTCTGTGATAGGATACATCGTGACATCACTAGGCAGAGTCTTCTGAAAATCCGCCAAGACGTTCTTTACCTTTTCACCGAACTGAACTATATTATTACCTTCATTCATTTCGAGAGACAGGACAATACACTTCTTACCGTTATTCTTCACATAGGAGTCGGCATCAGGATATTCCCTTTTTATCGTAGCGATATCCCTCAGACGTATGACATTACCATTCGGATCGGAATACACAATCTGCTGTGCGACATCATTCTCTGTGCTGAGAGACGATTTCAGATGAAGCGGGCGCACGCTGTTCTTATCATCTACCGAACCGCTCACAATGGTAAGTCCCTGCGATGACATACTGGCTAGCAGCGAAGCAGTGTTCAGTCCATAATCGGACAACCGGTCACGGTCTATATAGACACCTATCTGTTCTTTCTGCTCACCGTAAACTCTCAGATTGGATATTTCAGGTATCGTACGGAGACGATCTTGCAAATCTGACATGTAATCGTGCAACTGGCGGTAAGTTTTGTCCTTGCTCTCAAGGGTGACGAGCATCGCCGAAGTGTCACCGAAATCATCGTTAGCTATAAGAGCCAGCACGCCCTGAGGGAGTTCGCCCTTAAACTGTTGCAGACGGAGTTTGAATTTGCTCCAGAATTCATCCTTATTGGTTACATTGTCGTTCAGTTCCACAAACACATAACAGATGCCATCCTTTGACTGCGAATAAGTCTTCGCTTTCTTGATTTCCTTAAACTGCCAGAGAAATTTCTCAAGAGGTTTTGTCAACTGCTCCTCCACTTCACCCGAAGTGGCACCGGGATAGACTCCGACAACAACACCCTGTCGGATGGTAAACGAAGGAAATTCGTTTTTGGGCATATTAATCAGAGAATATACACCATAGCCTACCAACAGGACAAGGAGCAGAAGCATAATGCTCTTATAGTGCATTACGCTCTCTATCATATTTATTTTACGATGTTTCATCATTCATCCTATTTTTCATTTATCGCAGAACCGTCACTCACCTTGTTCTGCCCACTTACGATCACCTTAGCACCGTTTTCTATTCCACCAGTTATGATGACACCTTGGTTGCTTACACCATCTGTCGTTACAATACGTTTTTCAGCCTTACCGTTATCCGCTATCCATACATAAGAATTGCTGCCATCAATCATAATGGCATCTTGAGGAACAACGATACCTTTAGACATGCCGACACTGTTTACAGCCACGCTGCATACCATACCCGGCAACAGGGCATGATCACGGTTGGCCAATGACACCGTTACTTCATAAGTGTGACTAAGCGGATTGGCCTGTACACCTTTCTTGGTCACTATCCCGATAAACTGTCTTTCACCTAGGGCGTTCACATGAAATCTGATCTGCTGTCCTTGATGTATGGTTGCTATCTCTTTCTCTGGTACCGATATATTGACTTCAATACAGTCAAGTTTAACCAGACGGAAGCAAGCCATACCCGGTACCACATTATTACCCATATCTACCGACCGTTGAGAAATATATCCGCTGAACGGAGCGGTAAGTACACAATCCTGCAAATTCTTTCGGGCAATGCGTTCACCCGACTGGGCTTCGGCCAACTTGGTCTGTATCTCTACATACTTGATCTCCGGCAGACTACCTTTTTTGTATAACATATCCATACGCCCAAATGCGTCTCGAGCCTGTTTCAGTGAAGACAAAGCAATATCATACGCGTTTTTCATGGATGTGCGGTCAATACAGGCAAGCACCTGTCCTTTTTTCACAAACTGTCCCTCGTCTACCATCACATTAGCTACTGTACCCATCGTGGCAAAACTGAGAGCCGAGCCATACGATTCTTTCACCGTCCCTACATAAGTTCGTTCTCCAGCATAAACGGAACCATCCACCGTCATCGTCTTTACTGATATGGCATCAGTATGATTCTGAATTTTCTTTTCAGTACATCCCGTCAGCACCAAAAGACAACAAACGCCCATCCAAATCCTAATATTACTCATCTTCATACCTATAAAAATTTTGTTTGTATATATTTTCGGCTGCAAAAGTACAGCGTAAAACTATGCCAAACAAGGTTGAAATTGCAAATAGATTGTTCTATTTTGATGTAAATAATATATTTCGTAATCAAAATTGGTTTATTTTCAAACAATAATTACTAAATTTGCACCAAAATAAATAATATGACCGACTTAGTACAATTACAATTACCATTCGATTATTTGGATGTAGACGTTGAGACGACTAAACTGATTGACATTAATCCGAAGTCGTATGAGAAAGATTTCCTTGGTGTTTTCTTATGCACGTCAGGACGCGTAGAAGTAAATATAGATGACCATTTATACACTATACAAAAAGGTGACATGTACTTCTTTACACCTTCTGTATTCGTACATACCTTACACGTAAGTACAGATTTAAGAGGTATGGCTATACGGGTGGATTACGATTTTGTAACCCCTGTTATCAACAATATACTGGATATACGCAGTCAACTCTTTTTTAGATCAAACCCCTGTCTGTCGCTAACCGAAAGTCAATTCGATAATATAAAATACCTGTTTAAGTCGTTACAGGAACGTATTAAGAATGAGAGTAACGAGAATATCACAGGACAACGGCGCATCGTTGTACGCGAATTAATCAAGTCGATCGGCAACACGATTATATATGAATTGGTAAACTTACTTCTTTCATCACATCCGATGGAACCATTACATCAGGAGCGCACCGATCTTCTGGTAAATGAATTTATTGTAAACATCTACAAGAACTACCATAAGCATAGAGAAGTAAACTTCTATGCCGACAAACTGTGCATAACGTCCAGTTATCTGTCGGGACTGGTGAAAACGAAGACAGGTAAACCTGCCCTGCAATGGATCATAGACCTGGTCATATCCGATGCAAAAAACCAATTACAATACAGTAACGCCAGTATCAAGGAAATAACTATCAGTCTGAACTTCCCCACACAATCATTTTTCGGGAAATACTTTAAGCAATACGTAGGTATGTCTCCCAAAGCTTACCGGAAAATGACAAAAAGTTAAGCCATCTCCTGGGTCAGAATACTTTCCAATTGTTCTGCCGACAGACGCAACTGGAAATTACCCTTGATAGCAACAGATATATTACCAGTTTCCTCTGATACCACAATAGCTATGGCATCCGACTCCTGAGATATTCCCATGGCGGCACGATGGCGCAGTCCGAGATCCTTAGGTATATCTAGATTATGAGAAACCGGCAGGATACAACCCGCTGCCTTGACTCGCTTGGCCGATATCACCATAGCACCATCATGAAGCGGCGAATTCTTAAAGAAAATATTTTCTATCAACCGTTGATTGATATTCGCGTCTATCTTATCACCTGTATCCACGATATCATCAAGCGGTGCCGAACGTTCTATAACAATCAGGGCACCTACCTTCCCCTTACTCATACTCATACAAGCCAAAACAATAGGCATAATGGCCGTCTTGTCGACATTTTCTGAGGAAGAAGAGTTGGAAGAGAAAAATTTCATCAGCACCTTCATCCTCTGATGGGCTCCGAGCGTATACAGGAACTTGCGTATCTCTTCCTGGAAAAGGATGATAAGGGCAATAACACCCACACTGACCAATTTGTCCATGATTGCTCCGAGCAGTTTCATCTCAAGAACCTGGGACACGAAAAGCCATACGATCACAAATATCAATATGCCTATAAACACATTGAGCGATCGCGATTCTTTCATCAGGCGATAGATGTAATAAAGCATCAGCGCTACCAGAAAGATGTCTATAATGTCTTTTATGCCAAACTCGAAGAACATTTTATTATTTTATTTGAGCATTTCTTTTACTATCTTGGTCACCTCTACACATTCCTTCACATCGTGCACACGGAGTATCGATGCGCCCTTCTGCAAGGCGATGGTATTGAGTACGGACGTACCGTTAAGAGATTCATCTGCTGTAAGACCTAGCAACTTGAATATCATCGACTTACGCGAAATGCCCACCAATATAGGCAGTTCCAGTTCGCGAAGTTTATCCATCTCGTCCATCAGTTTATAATTCTGTTCCAGTGTCTTACCGAATCCGAATCCGGGATCAAGTATGATATCCTTGGCTCCAAGGTCGCGAAGCTGTTGTATCTCGTGCGCAAAACCAATCATCATATCATGGATATCCTTCTGCACCGACATTAATATATATGGTACACCGAGCTGTGCCACCATACGGAACATCGCAGGATAAGTATCATCAGAAGTTTGTTCCAAAGGCGTATTGACAATCCCCGTTATGCCTCCTTCCGACACATCATTGATCATATCTGCACCGAATTCCTCTACCGACATCTTTGCCACCTCGGGGCGGAATGTATCAATAGAGATAATCGCATCGGGCTGCTGCTTGCGTACAATCTCAAGCGCACGGCGCATACGAGTCATTTCCTCCTCTGATGTCACCTCTGCAGCACCAGGGCGTGTAGAGAACGCCCCTATATCAATAATGGTGCCGCCTTCGTCTATGATCTGATCGGCGCGGAGAGCAATTTCCTTCTCTGTCTGTTTACGACTGCCTGCATAAAAGGAGTCGGGCGTAACATTAAGGATACCCATCACCTGTGGTTCAGAGAGGTCGAGCAGACGTCCCTTCACATTAATTGTATAGTTTAAAAGACCTTTCATCAAGATAATAAATTGCTTTTCTTTTCGCAAAGATAGTGCAAAAATTCGATTATTCCGCCTATTTACACGTACATTTTCCTATTTTCAACATTTTTATCTCAAATGTCCCTATAATAATTAAATTATTCGTACCTTTGCTCCATCAAAGAATATTTATAATATGAAGAAGATAGCATTGATAACAGGAGCCACAAGCGGTATCGGAGAAGCTTGTGCACGTCGTTTTTCGGCAGGTGGATACGACTTGATACTTACCGGTCGTAACCAGGAAAAATTGGATACATTACAAAAGGAACTGAATGCCGACGGCACTGATGTAAAGTCGCTCACATTTGATATACGTGACCGCAAGGCCGCCACCGAAGCTGTAGAATCGCTTGCAGGTAAATGGCGTGATGTTGATGTACTGATCAACAATGCCGGCCTCGCTCTTGGACTTGAAAAAGAATACGAGTTGGCTCCTGAATATTGGGAGACAATGATAGACACCAATATCAAGGGAATGCTTACGATGACTCATCTCATTGTGCCCCACATGGTAGAGCGCAACCGCGGACACGTAATCAATATGGGTAGTCTGGCAGGCGACGCCGCTTATGCTGGCGGCAATGTTTATTGTGCCACCAAGTCGGCTGTAAAAGCTATCAGTGACGGCTTGCGTATCGACCTCGCCGACACACGTATACGGGTAACCAACATCAAGCCGGGACTCGTGGAGACCAATTTCAGTGTAACCCGCTTCTACGGCAACAAAGACAAGGCCGACAACGTATACAACGGCATTCATCCCCTGAACGGTAACGACATAGCCGATGTAGCTTTCTACGCTGCCAGTGCCCCCGAACATGTGCAGATTGCTGAAGTTTTGGTTTTAGCTACACATCAGGCCAATAGTTTTGTGGTAAGCAAAGACCCAAATCGTAAGGAATAAGACCCCCCACCGTGCGGGAAAATTTTCCTTGAAGGGAAATTTTTTATTCTTCAAGGATAATTTTTTTTCCTTCAAGGAAATTTTTTTCATACGGTGGAACAAATAAATAAGTATATTTTGCATTTGTCTTTGTTTTGCACTAACTTTGTACCCAATAATTATTCGAATAATGGAAATATCTGAACTTTATCGTATTTTTTTGGAACACCCGCAGATAACGACTGATAGCCGCGACTGTCCGAAGGGTTCCATATTCTTCGCTCTGAAAGGTGAATCTTTCAATGGCAATGCTTATGCCGGCAAAGCTATCGAACAGGGTTGCTCTTATGCTGTCGTAGACGAGAGACAGTATCTGAAAGAGGATGACAAACGGTTTGTTCTTGTGGACAACTGTCTGAAAGCACTGCAAGACCTTGCCAACTATCACCGCCGCCAACTGGGTACCAAAATCATCGGTGTGACAGGTACGAATGGCAAAACGACAACAAAAGAACTGATTTCGACGGTCCTTGCCGAGAAATACAATGTACTGTATACACTGGGCAACTTCAATAATCACATCGGGGTGCCTAAAACATTACTTCGTCTGACGAAGGATAACGACATCGCCGTGGTGGAGATGGGTGCCAATCATCCGGGAGAAATAAAGACGCTGGTGAATATTGTGGAACCTGACTTCGGTATCATCACGAATGTGGGCAAAGCACATCTACAGGGATTCGGCTCTTTCGAAGGGGTTATCAAGACCAAAGGCGAACTATACGACTTCTTACGTACGAAACCTGAGAGTGTGGTATTCATTGACCATGAAAACGAGCATCTGGCAAAGATCTCACACGATTTGAAATTGGTGAAATATGGTACGGCTGACAATGACGACCTATGCGCCAACGGGAAAGTGATTTCTTGCGCTCCGTTCCTCAAGTTCGAATGGCGCCACGGTGCCGGTGAATGGCATGAGGTGCAGACGCATCTGATAGGCAGTTACAACATCTATAATATGCTGGCAGCTGCATGCATCGGACTATACTTCGGCGTTTCGCCTGAACAGATAGACCATGCCCTGACCAATTATATACCAAGTAACAACCGCTCACAACTGACAGTTACTCAGCATAACAAACTGATTGTAGACACTTACAACGCCAACCCTACCAGCATGAGCGCTGCTCTGAAAAACTTCCGCGATATGGATGTGAAACCTAAAATGGCTATTTTAGGGGATATGCGCGAACTGGGTGACGTGAGCGGTGAAGAACACCAGAAAGTGGTGGACTTTCTACAGGATGCAGGCATCACCAACGTATGGCTCGTGGGTAATGAATTCGGCAAGACCCGTTGTGGATTTCGCAAATTCGACAATGTAGACGAAGTGAAAGCTGCCATCATGAAAGAACGACCTGAAGGTTTCTATCTGCTGATTAAAGGAAGCAACGGCATCAAACTGTTTCAATTACCTGAACTACTTTAATATGTATTCCATCAAAAAGAAATTTGATACGAATAAAATATGGGAGGAAACTCACAAGCCAATGATGACAAAAGAACTATCGCCATACTAACATCCAGAATTAAAGAACTGGAAAAAGAGTTGGAAGACAGTCGTTCGCAGATGACGAATTACCAAGAAGACCTAAAAGATCAGACTTGGTTTCTCAAAAACATCTTCGATAATATCCCTGTTGCCATCAGTATCTTTGATAAAGAGGCGAAACTAGTCAGTTTCAATAATAAATTCTCAGACATGTTCGGTATCATAGATGAGAAAGAGGTTCTCAGTAAAAGTTTCTTCAGAAACCAAATCAGCAAACAGCGGATGCACCAGGTGGAAAGCATTGACAAGACAGAACACCATATCAACTTTGACCTCAATCATGCACATTACCATTCTTCACGCACAGGTGTCATCAATCTTAGTCAGAAAGTGATTAAACTCTATGACCCTGAAGGCAATCACTACGGGTATGTCAATATGAGCATAGAAGACACCGACCGCCTACTAGCTATCAGCAAAGTGAACGACTTCGAAAATTTCTTTGCCATTATCTCTGATTTCGCAAAAATAGGATATACCAAGGTCAATCTTGTAGACAACACAGGATATGCCATCAAACAATGGTATAAGAATCTGGGCGAAGAAGAGACCACACCCTTCAGCGAAATTTTCGGGAAATACAAGAACGTGCACCCCGCTGACCGCAAAAGTCTAATAGAGAATCTCACGCTACTGAAAGAGGGGAAAATGAAGTCATATCAGGCAGAGGTAAGAATCAAACGGTCAGCTCCCCAAACAGGTTGGAACTGGATCCGAAAGTTCGGCATCATTACTGAATACGCCCCTGGCAAAGGAATCATTGAACTTATTAGTGTCAACTACGATATCACCGAACTCAAAGAGTCGGCGCTGGCCCTACAGAAGGCACGCGACAGGGCAGAAAGGGCGGACCATCTGAAGAATGCTTTTCTAGCCAACATGAGCCATGAAATCCGCACGCCCCTCAATGCCATCGTCGGTTTCTCCACACTACTTTGCGATGACGAGTATGAAAAGGACAAAAACAAATTCCGAAACATTATCCAAAGTAATTCGAAAGTACTGCTTCAACTCATCTCTGACATACTCGATTTGTCGAAGATGGAATCAGGACTGCAGGAGTTTACCTTCAAAATGACCGATGTAAACAGTCTGTGCAAAAACCTAGTGACCTCACTCGAAAAACATACGGGTGAAAACGTTCAACTGTTATTCGACCAGCATCAGGAACACTGTGATATTTTCTGCGACGAGACACGCCTGCAACAGTTGCTCACCAACTTTCTTACCAATGCCATCAAGCATACTGAGACAGGAAGTGTCAAACTGGGATATGTTGTCAAAGACGGCAACATCTCTTTCTATGTGAAAGATACCGGGACGGGAATTCCCAAAGGTCAACTGAGAAAAATCTTCGGGCGATTTGTCAAACTGGACGAGTTCGTACCTGGAACCGGACTGGGACTGTCAATATGTAAAAACATTGCTAAACGTTTAGACGGAAAAATCACCGTCAGTTCCAAAGAAGGACAAGGCTCTACATTTAAGTTCACGATGCCATGCCAAACGGGAACCATTAAAACAGAAAGCTGATTACATGCTGGGAATATAAGGGAACAAAAAAGCCGCTTCGAAAAAAGCGGCTTTTTATGTGGTACCACCAGGAATCGAACCGGGGACACAAGGATTTTCAGTCCTTTGCTCTACCAACTGAGCTATGGCACCTTTGCTGTTTGCGGGTGCAAAGATAGACCTTTTTTATCACTCTAACAAATTTTTAGCCATTTTTCTTTTAAAAATTGCACGAGTTCGAGAAAAATAGAGTACCTTTGCATCACCAAACGGAGCGGGATGTAGCGCAGTTGGTAGCGCACTACGTTCGGGACGTAGGGGTCGGGCGTTCGAGTCGCCTCATCCCGACTGCTTCAAAAGCCAAGTAGCAAATGCCACTTGGCTTCTTTATTCTAAAAGTCGGGGCAGCGGATAAGTTGGGGAAAACAATCATTTCGAAGCATTATTTTTTGCCTACGGTTTGAAAATCAAAATAAAAACGTAACAGCGTCACAGAAAAGCTGAAACCGCTGACATCCAATATGTTAATGGTCGGCAATAACGGTTGCAAACGTCATAAAGCCACGCACAAACGTCACACTAATCGTATATCCAGTTGTGCGAATCAGCTTGTTCAGAGACTCAAATCGATGGATTTATACAACTTTTAGGCCTAAAATTGTTGCGTAAGCGGTGGGGATAAAGAGCAACCCCACTAGTATCGAATCATTTTTAGGCCTAAATCTTCTTCAAAAGCGGTGGATTTGCAACTCAAAAGCGGTGAATTTCAAAAAAGACACAGTGATAACAGAAGGTCAAGTTACTATATGGCTTTTCCACGTCGCACGAGAGAATTTGCACACTACTTAAGAAGATACCTTGTGAAGCTTACTCATAAGGCAGTGTATCAACTGGCCCTAAAATTCCACATAAGGTTGCAAACGTAGTATAACAGAAGGAGAAAAGTCCTGTAATAACCTAAGATCTTGCAGACTATGTATCGGTCCGCGCAACCGGCGATATTCCACGATGTTCTTAGCCATATAAAACGTAATATATGGGTGGCGACGCAACTGACTAAGACTAAGTCGATTGATATTTATTTTTCGGATATTGTCTGTACCTAACGTGAAATAACGCATTGACTCTTCCGGAAAACCTTCTATCTCGCGAAGTTGTTCGACACTGTAAAAACCGCCTAAACGCTCACGATATCTGGCAATAGCACGGGCATAACCGCTACCAATACCGGGCACTTTCTTCAGTGAACTAGTATCCGCAATATTAAGGGCTATATGTTCAGTAAGTTTTATCTTGACAGGATAACGCAATGTATCACGTTCGTATCTGGCTTGATGCATAGAAGATGACCGGTCGCCCGACTGATAAACTTCTGATGCCGGAGCATAATCTGTCGAAATATGGATATATGGACGCATCTCACGATACTGTTTGACTGTCAATCCATAAAGACGGGCAAAGTCGGACGGACTGCGGTATACACCTCCCGCCGCCCTATACTTATATATATTACGTACCTGCCAAGGCTGCAGACCAAGACGAAGAAGTTGGGTGCTGTCTGCCGTATTGGGATCAAAAGGGAATAGTTCCGCTCTGTTACCATTCACATCATAATTGTGATGAGCGCCATCCTGATAAATCCCGATGGAATTGGATGAATCTGCATCAGATTCACTAACCGGCGTACGACTGTTTTTTCCGCCGACTATATATATGACAGACAAGGCGACCACAATAACTGTAAGAAATACAAGCACAACTTTGCGGTCGGACTTCTGCAAATAAAAGAATTCCTTGAAAATCATTCTAGATTACACCAAACTGGTGAAGGAAGATCAAGACGATGCATACAGGACAAATGTATTTCACTGAAAATAGGTAGAGATGGAAAAACTTTCCACGCAACGTACCCCAGTTGGTATACTCATCCCTTACCAGTTTGTGAGGAAGGAACCAACCCACAAACAGACAAGTAAGCAAACCGCCAAATGGCAACAATATCTGTCCTGTGACAAAGTCGAAACAATCGAAGAGGGATTTACCATAAATCTGCAGACCATCCCATTTACCTAATGATAAAGAACATACAGCGCCCATCAGAGAACAGCCTATCGTTACAATCCAAGCAGCCATCTTACGGCTGATATGCAGTTCCTCGTGAAAGAAAGCTGTACTAACCTCATGCAGGGAAATGGCAGATGTAAGGGCAGCCAATCCCAACAAAGCATAAAACAACATAGAAATGATATACCCGACAACAGGCATTGAAGCAAACGCTTGTTGAAAAACATTAGGAAGCGTGATAAAGATCAGTGACGGACCGGAATCGGGATTTACCCCTATCGAGAACGCAGCAGGGAATATCATCAGTCCGGCAAGGATAGCAACAATTGTGTCTACGACAGCCACCTGAATGGCCGAATTGGTCAGTTTGGTCTGTCGACTGAAGTATGACGCATAGGTGCACAGGCATCCCATGCCAAGACTAAGTGAATAAAAGGCTTGTCCTAAAGCGCCAAGGAAAACGCCACTGTTCACCTTTGTGAAATCAGGATGGAAAAGGAACTCTATACCTTTATAAGCATTGGGTAGCATACATGATGCGACAACAATGACAAGAAGAAGTATAAACAGTGCAGGCATCATTACTTTAGATGCCTTTTCTATTCCGTCTCTTACACCGTGGACAATAACGTAATGGGTAATCAGTAATACGATCACAGTCCAGAATACGGGTTTGAAAGGATTCTTTTCGAAAGCTGAAAAGTAATCAGCAAAATAATGCGGTTCGCCATGCAGATGTCCAAGCATCGATGCATAAAGATATTGTAACGTCCATCCAGAAACCACAGCATAATAACTGAGAATGAGGAAACCAGTGAACACACCGATGTAACCGATGACCATCCAAGGAGTTCCGTTGGATAGTTTACGATAAGCACGAGCCGTATTGGATGCAGCATGACGACCGATAATAAATTCACTGATCATACCCGGGATGCCTAAAAGGAGTACACAGCCTAAATATACTAAGATAAAGGCGGCACCACCGTTCTGACCTGTCATATACGGAAAACGCCATACGTTCCCCAATCCGACTGCTGAACCTGCGGTTGCTAAAATGACACCTAATTTGCTACCAAAATTAACTCTTTCTGACTGTGACATAACGATATACTATCTATTTTGATCATTTATTTAGTAAAATTGCTGCAAAAGTATAAAAAAAATCCTACTTTTGCAGCAAATCAGTAGAAAAGATGACTTATTTATTTCATTTATTAAGAAAATATCCAGTATCCGTTATCCTATTTATGGTAATATGGTATCTTTGCTTTTTCACACCGCCTCAAACCCCGTTGGACAACATCAGGTTTATTGACAAGTGGGTACACATCACCATGTATGGTGGCACTTGTACTGTGTTATGGCTGGAATATCTGCACAAGCACACAAAAGTAAATGGCAAAAAACTGATATTACTTGCCATCATTTCACCTATATTGATGAGTGGACTGATAGAAATACTACAAGAATACTGTACGGGCGGCAGAAGAGACGGTGACTGGCTCGACTTCGCTGCCAATTCTACAGGTGTGCTCCTGGCAACTGGTCTAGGTCTTCTTGTGGCAAAGTTTTCTTCCAAATTATAAAGGGCATCTTCCGAAGATGCGAATTATAGAAGCGGTGGTCGCCGGTTACTTCCCGCCCGATGAAATCGGGCTTTTCGTAAGGTTCGTCTTCCGAACCGAGTTCCACTTCCGCCATCACTAACCCTTCGTTGTCGCCGTAAAACTCATCCACTTCGAATGTATGGTCACCGCTTTTCACAAGAAAACGCGTTTTGTCTATGATGCCTGGCTCGCATAACTGCATAAGGTGTGCTGCCTCTTCAAGGGTTATCTCTTTCTCAAACTCATAACGGCTCATTCCTTTTTCGTCTGATGCACCCTTGATGGTAATATAACCTTTATCACCACGAATACGCACGCGGACAGTGTGACCGTGCCCACTACAAATATATCCTTGTTTAATACGGCTGCTGGAAAATGACTCTTTCTTATAATCGCTGCCTTTTACCAAAAACTTGCGTTCTATCTCTATTCCACTCATGCGTTGCTCATAAAGACAACCAGGAATATGATTGCCAAAACGACAAGTCCGGCAAAAATCCAGTTAACTACATTCTTTGCTTCTTTCTCCTGTCGTGCCTCTTTCTTGGCACGGTGCAATTTACTTCTTTCGCTCATAGTTGTATTACATTTTAAAAAGGTTATTGTTCTTCATTTATAGGGAACTCCATCAAGTATGCCTTGATGAAATCGTCTATTTTTCCATTCATAACGCCATCCACATCGGTAGTTTGATAATTCGTGCGGTGGTCTTTTACGCGACGGTCGTCAAACACATAACTGCGTATCTGACTGCCCCATTCTATCTTCTTCTTACCCGCCTCTATTTTAGCCAGTGCTTCGAGACGTTTTTTCATTGCACGGTCGTAAAGTTGGGATTTCAATAGTCGCATGGCATTATTGCGGTTTTCCAACTGTTTACGGCTCTCTGTATTTTCGATCAGAATCTCTTCTTCTTCGCCCGTATCCGGGTCGGTATACTGATAACGCAGGCGCACACCTGTCTCGACCTTGTTGACATTCTGACCACCTGCGCCACCCGAACGGAAAAGGTCCCAACTTACCTTGGCGGGATCTACATACACTTCGATTGTATCATCGACAAGAGGGGAAACAAATACACTGGCAAAACTGGTCATCCGCTTTCCCTGCGCGTTAAATGGAGACACACGTACAAGACGGTGTACACCATTCTCACTCTTCAGGTATCCGTAAGCATAATCACCACCTTCTATCTCCATCGTTACACTCTTGATGCCTGCTTCGTCACCTTCCTGCAAGTTGCTTATCGTAACCTTGTGTCCATGAGACTCAGCCCAACGCATGTACATACGCATCAGCATCTGCGCCCAATCCTGACTTTCTGTACCACCAGCGCCACTGTTGATTTTGAGTATGCAATCCATCGGATCTTCCTTTTGACGGAGCATATTCATCAGTTCGAGGTTCTCTATCGCCTTTATTGCCTTGTCATAATCGGTGTCCACTTCCTCTTCCGTAACCATTTCATCATGAAAGAAATCGAAAGCCAACTGAAGTTCGTCAGCCATTGTACGCACTTCCTGATAGCCATCTATCCACTTCTTGATACCTTTTACTTTTTTCATCTGCTCTTCAGCAGATTTCGGGTCGTTCCAGAAATCGGGAGCCTGTGTACGAAGATTTTCCTCTTCGTATTCCACTTTCTTCTTATCTATATCAAGGTAATGCTCCAGAGCATCTGCACGCTCCATCACATCCTTCAGTTGGTCACTTGTGATCATTATTTGTACATTTTATCTATTTCGTCAGCGTAATTCTTGTTGATCACGTTACGTTTTAGTTTCAGTGTGTTCGTAAGTTCATTCTTTTCCATACTGAAATGGTGAGGCAACAAGGTGAAACGCTTTATCTGTTCGTAATGCGCCAACGACTGCTGAAGAGTGTCTATACGTTCCATGATCATCTGATGGAGTTTCTCATTGTTACAAAGATCTTCACGACTGTCATATTTCTCTCCGTTCTCACGTGCCCATTCTTCAAGAAGACGGTACTCAGGAATAATGAGAGCTGAAACGAATTGCCGTTGGTCGGCTATCACTGCTATCTGGTCTATATACTTATCTACAAGCAGTTTTGATTCTATCATCTGCGGTGCAATATACTTACCATTTGAGGTCTTAAACAAATCTTTTATTCTTTCCTTCAGGAACAATTCGCCATTCTGCAGATAGCCGGAGTCGCCAGTATGGAAATATCCGTCCGAATCGAATGCAGCCTTGGTAAGATCATCTTTCTTGTAATAGCCCGGGGTAATTGTCGGGCCCTTGAGAAGGATTTCTCCTTCATCTGATATTTTAATGTCTATCGTCTCGATGGGTTCACCGACAGAGCCTACAGTAAACGGTCCTCCGACATGATTACATGAAACAGTGGCGAGACTCTCGGTAAGTCCATATCCGACTACCATGTTGAGTCCGATGGAATGGACAAATTCTTCCACAGCTGGTGATACCGTAGCCCCCGCAGTAGGAAAGATATTGGCGTGCTCCAACCCAAGTTCCTTACGAATAAGGCTGAATATCGTATTGTTAATCATCTTATACTCCATACTGAGAGTTAAAGATGGACGTTTACCACGACTTAAGCATTCAATGTTATGTTTGCGCCCAATCTTCAGCGCATTCTGGAAAATCTTACGCTGTATAGGATTGGCATTATCTATCTGCTCCTGTACACCCACGTAAACTTTTTCCCAAAAACGAGGTACAGAGCACATACTGGTAGGATGCGTCTCGCGCATCGATTTCTGTACATCCTTCGGATACGTGTTGACTATCAGCGTGGCGCCTTCACTAAGACAAAGGATGGTCCACCCCTTTTCAAACACATGGGTATAAGGAAGAAAATTCATTACCCTGTCTTTGTCTGTGACAGGTACGCATTTATTATTGGCATACAATGCAGCATGATACTGGTTATATGTAAGGATTACTCCCTTGCTGACACCTGTTGTACCACTTGTATACAAAATATTGGCAATATCATCGAAACTTGCCTGTTGGTATAAAGTTTCAACTTCTGACTGGCGAGGTAGATTCTCCCCCAATTTCAGGAAATCATCGAAATAGAGGGCATTGGGATCGTGCGTACTAATACGCACACTATGGTCGAAAATGATAATGCGTTCCATCTGTGGACAAAGGGCGAACACACGGTGAGCTTTGTCATACTGTTCCTGCTCTCCAACAAATAAGAACCGTATCTGAGCATCATTAATCATATATTGCACCTGGTCTTCACTTGTTGTCGCATAGAAAGGAATCGTTACAGCACGTACACCCCATGCGCCGAAATCAGTGTAAACATACTGGACGGCATTCTGAGAGAACACCCCTATATTCTCTTGTACTTTAACGCCAAGATTTAGTAATGAGTTAGAAACTTGTTTTACTGTTTTAGAAAAAGTATTCCAACTTGCTGACTTCCATTGTGAACCACCGAAATCTTTATAAATCAAGGCTTCGCGGTTGCCATAAATTTTGGCCTGGTCGTGAATAAGTACTGAAAGATGGCTATTGGTCTGCATAAGCGTATTTTTTAATTTATGCAAAGATAATGGAAATTGGGAGCATATCAAAATAAAAATAGAAGTTTCTTATTATTTTTTGCTGTTACATGGCATCTGATTTCAATTATTTTGGTATCTTTGCTATCGTTATGAAGTATGATAATTATACAAGTGATGCAGTGGAACTGCTAAAATCCTTGATTTCTACTCCTTCGATAAGCAGGGAAGAAAACAAGGCTGCCGATGTTATTGCAAAATTCCTGGTCAAATATGGTATGGAATACAAAAGAAAAGCTAATAACATCTGGACTATTGGTCGTGATTATGATATCAATAAACCTACCTTATTGCTGAACGCCCATATCGATACTGTAAAGCCTGTCGATTCATGGACCCGTTCGCCTTTCGTCCCGGACATTGAGGGTGATTGCCTATATGGACTGGGCAGCAACGACTGCGGAGGCGGACTGGTATCATTGCTGCAAGTCTTCAGAATATTATCTTCAAAGGATAGAAGTTACAATATTATATTTCTTGCATCGGCCGAAGAAGAGGTATCGGGTGTAAACGGTATATGTATGGCATTGCCCATGTTGCCGCCTATAGATGTTGCCATCGTGGGAGAACCCACAGGTATGCAACCGGCGATAGCAGAAAAAGGGCTGATGGTACTTGATGTTACGGCAAAAGGGAAATCGGGGCATGCTGCAAGAAACGAAGGTATCAATGCTATCTACGAAGCATTGGACGACTTGGAATGGTTCCGTGATTATAAGTTTAATAAAGTAAGTGATTTTCTTGGAGCCACCCAGATGAATGTGACGGTAATCAATGCGGGAACACAACATAATGTGGTTCCTGACAAATGTTCGTTCATTGTGGATGTACGTACAAATGAGTTTTATGACAACAAAGATGTATATGACATGATTTGCAAAAATGTTAAGAGTGAAGTGAAAGCACGTTCTTTCCGCCTGAGGTCGTCACATATTGACATCGGTCATCCACTCATTAAACGTGCACTGGAACTTGGTATGAAACCGTTCGGTTCGCCTACTTTATCAGACCAAGCACTTATGCCATTCCCTTCGTTCAAACTAGGGCCAGGAGAATCGAGCCGCTCACATTCAGCAGACGAATTCATCAAAATGAGTGAGATAGAGAATGCGATCAACACATATATGCAATTATTGGATGGAGCTGTGATATAATCACAGCTCATCTTTCTTATCTACCCAACCAGGCTTCCGGATTTATCTTTGCCGTTTCTCTGCGTAACTGGAACTGCAAGATATTATCGGAACCTACCGAACCGAGTACTTGTCTGGTACTGACGCTCTGTCCACGATGTACGCTCACAGAAGACAAGTTACAATACACGGAAATATAATCTCCATGGCGTACCATGACAACCATCGTACCTCCGAAACTAAAGACGGCACTAACTTCACCATTATAGATAGAACGTGCGCAAGCTCCTGGCTGTCCCAATATATTGATACCTTTATTGTCAAGGGTCACATTTTTAAGTCCTTCTACATTATACTGACCGAAATGACTTACAATACGGTATGAACCCGTAATTGGCATCGGCAATCTACCGCGGTTACTTTCAAACCCACCACTCAAACGACGATCTTCACTATTAAGCATCGGTGCTTCAGTGGATTTTTTTGCAGCAGCAATTTCACGGGCTGACGCCTTGGCTTCTGCGGCTGCTTCTCGTTCGGCAGCCTTTCTGTCGGCGGCTGCGCGACGGGCAGCTGCATCGGCTGCGGCTTTCTCAGCGGCACTTCTCTGAGCAGCAGCTCTAGCTTCAGCCTTTGCTTTTTCTTCTGCAGCTTTGGCTGCCGCTATCTTACGGGCATTTTCTCTTGCGGCAGCTTCTGCAGCGGCTTTCTTCTGTGCCAACTCGGCTGCACGTTTCCGTTTTGCTTCAGCATCGGCACGGGCTTTCGCCTCGGCAGCAGCACGGGCACGGGCTCTCGCTACTTCTTGGGCTATCAGTCGATCTATCTGTGCATTAAGTGCAGCGTCTTTTTTCTTCTGCTGATCAAGGATAGACTGTATCGTCTTTTGTTGATTCTGTAATGTACTTACGACCTGTTGTTGTTCATTCTGTTTTCCTTGCAACTTACGATGTTCCTGTTGTCCTTTTATCAAAACGACCGTCTTTTGCCCTTTCACATGAGTAAGCTGTGTCTGTTTCTGGTCCACTTGTCTCTGTTTGCTCTTGACCATTTCGCCTTGGGCGCGCTGATATGTAGCATACTCGCGCACAAACCTAAGACGCCGATACATCTGTGCAAAATTCTTTGCACTAAAAATAAACATCAGTTGGTCTTGTATCGAACGGTTACGATACAGATACTGCATCGACTTTATATACTTATGTTTACGGTCTTTCAGTTGCGCCTGCAAAATTTTCAACTGACTATTCAGTTGCCCAATGTTACCATCAATATGGCGGATATCATGCTGTATGGTATCAATGGAACGCTGACGCTCTTCAATCTCACTATTGATAATCATCAGATTCTGCAAGCGTTCTTTAACGTCATGCTGATTGGATTTAAGTCGTTGCTCCTGCAAACGTATTTCACGCTGAATCTGTTGACGTTGATTCTGAAGACTCTTTATAGATACATTACTATAATTGGCAGTCCTTTTCCTTTTTGTAGTTTTTTTACTTGAAATCTTTGTCGTACGCACCTTTTGCCTTACACTCTTCTTTTTCTGAGCATAAGGCTGAACGGCGAATACAAATGATAATAATAAAAGTATATAAAGTCTTTTCATTATAACGCCATAAATCTTCTTAGAATGTCACTCACTGTAACTTCTGTATATTTGCTTGAAACTTCTGTCCTTGGTTCCCATTCGCTTTCGTGATCCAGGTAATTCAGTGTCAAACCTATTTTAACCTCTTTGTCTGCAGTAGTGAAATCTATTTTCATATCCGTAGGGAAAGTTTTCTTATCAAAAGACGTAAAGTCGGCATAATTCCAATTCAACTGTGTCTGTCCGTGAACCTTGTCCTTATAAAGGATATTGGCCATATTAAGCTGTCCACTATTAGCATCGGCAAGCCATTTGTAATTCATCTTTCCGCGTGAAAGCGTAATGACCATGTCATTATCCACCAAATTGGTCGTAAAATCTTTAAGCAACTCATCTGTAACCTTCGTCTGTCCAGGTTCAAATAATTCATTCCAGAACAAAGCCTGAAGAGAATAGAAATTCAAACCGCTATTGCGCATGAAATCCAGTTGATCATAAGTTGCCTTGATATACTGCTTGTTAATACGGTCGACGATAAGCACATAATCTTTAGTAAATTCAAGTCTACCTGCCTCTACAAAACCGAACATCATCAGTTGAAGACGGATTACATCATCTCGTTTCATCTTTAGATTACCCGTAAGAGTCATATTCTGAGCACCTACTTCTATCTGAAATTTAACCTTAGAAGTAACGAACTTAGAATACAGAGCATTGTCAGAAACCTTTTGCAGAAATTTCTGCTGCTGTACTGTCTCCTGTGTTACAGGAGCTGTGGTCTTCACAACGGCTTTTTTTGCTCCACAAGATACGAGGAACAAAGGTAAAGCCAACATGGCTACTTTTAATAAAGATAATGGCTTCATTTTTCTAAATATTTTTTTAGTTTGATTTTACGGAATAATAATTTATTAGACGTATCAGCAGTCTTTGCTGATTCATGCCAATATACGAGAGCCTGACTGATGTCATTATTTCTTGCATATATGTCTCCTGCATGCTCCAGAATCACGCTACTCTTCAGTGTGTCATTCAGTACGGCTTGGTCTATATATATCTTGGCTTCTGCATAACGTTTCTCCATAAACAGAATCCATGCATAAGTATCAAGATATGTGCTATTCTTAGGCTCTGCCTTAATGGTCTTATAACTCATCTGTTCTGCCTTATCCAAATTTTTGCCTTTTTCACTGAGGTAATAAGCATAGTTGTTAAGACATGGTACATTATTATCTTTCCATTGTAAACAAGAATCGTATGCTGCGAAAGCGGATGCTTCTTCTCCTTTGGTATGAAGGATATCTCCCATCAGCCCGTAATAATCGGAGACCAATGAAGGGTCGCTTTGTGCATTAATGACACCTGTACCCTTGCGGAACGTATTTAACGCATCATCGAGGTTATTATTTAGATAATAAGCCATACCTAAATAATAGAAAAAAGCCATTTCATCCGGATTATATTCGATAGCAGGTTTGCATAAAACGATTGCTTGATTATAATCTTTCTTTTCCCAGGCGTATTGTATAAGTTGAAGCCGTGCAGCCGCATTATCAGGTGCTATATCAAGTACCTTATTCAGCATCACAGCGATTGTATCATGTGGCATCTTTTTAGCATTCATGTACGCTCCGCATAAGATATACATATCAGCATCATCTTTCTGATCTTTCAGGACATCCTTAAACAGATTCAGGACACTGGTACTATCACCGCCATTTTGCTCACTCTCTGCAACGACCTGCTTCATCAGGTCCAGTTTGTCACCTAAATCAACTTGCTTGTCTGTCAGTAATTTCTTCAACTGTTTATCAGCAAGAGAATCAAGACTCTTGCTTTTATAATAAGAAAGCATTGACATCTGTGCCAACGTGTTATCCGGCTCTTGCTTTAAAACTTTATCATAAGTGGCAAGGCCCTCTTTTTCCATATTGTTCTCCATTTGCCAGTCACCCAATAATACTCGATAGTTCAAATCGTTGGGATGTGACTCGGATAATTTTACGATTTCCTTGTATGCTTCTTTCTTCTTTCCTTCACTAGAATAGACTTGCACTTTCGCCATAGACAATTTTTCACTGCTACCTTGCTCTATTTCCAGTCTATTTAATGTATTAATTACATTTTGGTAATCGTTTTTCTGACTGTACAACTGCAATAGGATTTCCAATACATCCGACCGGTAATGATTGTTAGCATATAATTGTTCGTATGCTGCAATCGCTTTGTCGTATTGTGCCATGTGGGTATAATACTGAGCGAGAACTTCATTATATGTACTGTTGGAAGGATCACCGGCTGTAGCCCTTTCGAAACATAGCATTGCCAAAGAGTCTTTCTTCAGCTGTGCATAATATTGAGCCTGCTTGTAATATACTTCGGGGGCTGTAGAATCTATATCAAGACAATGGGTAAGGAGATCGAAAGCCCCAGCCAGATTACCCTTTTGCTCTTGGTTCTCTGATTCCAAAAAGAAATAATTGAAACGTTGACGATCATTATCACTAAGATTATCCGCTGACTTTGCGCCCAGTTGATTAGCATACACAGGAATTCTATTCTGCCCGGATTTTGAAGTAGAGCAAGACATCTGTGCAACTAATAATGTCGCTGCCGCAAAGCAAAAAAATATATTGCAGACAATCTTCATTATGTTCTTATTTTACGCCCGTATGACCATAACCGCCTTCACCACGTTCTGTTTCGTCGAGCTCATCCACCTCAACAAATTCACCTGTCTCATGTCTTGCGATTATCATTTGAGCTATTCTCTCACCGTCATTAATTACAAAGTCTTCTTGTGAAAAATTGATAAGAAGTACCATCACTTCGCCACGATAGTCGGCGTCAATTGTACCAGGCGTATTCAATACAGTAATACCGTGTTTTAGAGCCAACCCGCTTCTAGGGCGTATCTGTGCTTCAAATCCTACCGGCAAGGCTATATGTAGTCCAGTCGGAACGAGTTGACGTTCCATTGGCTTCAACATGACCGGTGCGTCTAGATTGGCGCGCAAATCCATACCTGCGCTCTGCAGAGTGGCATAAGCAGGTAACTGCTGATGTCCAGTGTTTACAACTTTTATTTTAATCATATAAATCCATTTTAATATTTTAGTTGCAAAAATAAAAAAATATATCCACAAATATGAATTTTTCAGTTTAAAAAGTAAGAAAATAACAAAAATAGCCGTATATTTGCGTCATTATGATGAATTGGGAAAGTTTAATTTCTAATAAAAGACTCGGACAAGAGCACCGACATCTGGAAAAGCACGATGACCGCACCGAATTCAGACGCGACTATGACCGTCTCATTTTCTCGGCTCCATTTCGCCGTTTGCAGAACAAGACCCAAGTATTCCCTTTACCGGGAAGTATTTTCGTTCACAATCGTCTTACGCATAGTTTGGAAGTAGCAAGTGTCGGCATGTCTTTGGGATCAGATGCTTCGCAACAAATTATTTCACGTCATCCCGAATTGCGATCTACCCATATATCGGAAATAGGTTCTATCGTTTCAGCCGCATGTCTCGCTCACGATCTAGGGAATCCTCCTTTTGGGCATTCCGGAGAAAGAGCCATACAAACTTTCTTTTCAGAGGGTAATGGTTCTTTCCTAAAGCCGAAACTCGATAAAATGTTTTGGGATGACATAACTCATTTTGAAGGTAACGCGAACGCTTTCAGGATTCTGACGCACCGTTTTAAAGGCAGAAGGGCAGGTGGCTTTGCCATGACATATACCACACTTGCTTCAATAGTAAAATATCCTTTTGCATCATCACTGGCGGGTGACCATGGAAAATTCGGTTTTTTCCAAAGCGAAACGGATATTTATAGGAAAATAGCCGATGAATTGGGGATTATTTGCAAATCGAGTGAAGGTGAACCTCTAAAATATGTTCGTCATCCACTCGTGTATCTTGTAGAAGCTGCTGATGATATCTGTTATGAGATTATGGACATAGAAGATGCGAACAAATTGAAAATTCTATCTTTCAGCGAAACCGAAAGACTCTTGTTGGGATTCTTCGATGAAGATACTAAAAAAGGAATAAAGTCCAGAATCGCAGAAGAAGGATTAACAGACGACAATGAGAAGGTAGTATATATGCGTGCATGTGTTATCGGCAAGTTGGAAAACGAATGCGTTAAAGCATTCATAAACAATGAAGAAGAAATTCTACAAGGAAGATTCGAAGGATCTCTTATTGATCACATTTCCGATTTACAGCGCAACGCATACAAACATTGCTCTGAATTATCCTTTAAGAAGATATACAGAAGCAAGCCCGTACTTGATATAGAACTCTCTGGATACAAGATTATGGAAACATTGATGAATCAGATGATAGAAGCTGTTGCATATCCCGACCGTTTCTACTCCAAACAGTTGATCAATCGTGTTAGCAGTCAATACGATATCGATTCGGATGATCTAGAAACTCGCATTATGGCTGTCATAGACTATATTAGTGGTATGACAGATGTATATGCTCTGGATATATATCAGAAAATAAACGGAATCAGTCTTCCGATTGTATAACAATTATTTCTCTTTGTAGATTACATTATTTGCACCGGAAGTTATTTGAAGAGCTTCTGGATGGGCTTTTATGAAAGAATCGATATGACGTATTCGTTTTTCCTCCAATATTTCATCTACTGCAATTAGTATACCTGTCTCTTCCACATCACCAAAACCATAATTGATGGCGGTGCCGAACATCTTCATTGTAGGACTCAGACCCATATAAGCATTAACAAGAGGTGGTATATTATAACCTAATTTACGTATTTCACGATTCAATATTTTGTAATCGTCTTTAAACGATTTTTCAGAAAACAACATCTTCAATTCCGCCTCATCCGTTTCAATAACCAACGGTTTCATCGGTATAATCAGACGGTCTTTATCATCAAAATGTTTTTTGAGGAAATAAAGAATCATATCTCTACCTCTTCGCACATAAGAAGGATACATCGTCATCTTGCCAAAGAAATATTTAGCATTAGGCATAATAACCGTCAGCGCACCCAAACCGTCCCACAAATTATCAAGAGCAAACAAACTTTTAGCTCCACGGCGCGTGCTCTGATAATCGACAGACACGAAAGAACGCCCCAACTCGATAGTCTGTGGCATATATTCCTTCATAAATTTATCTGAAAAATGGAACATGTGACTTGTGGCCAATATGGGCTGTCCGTTGGCATCAACATCAACATCTGTGCCCAAAAGATATCTGTAGCCTCCTATTATTTCTTCTTCTTCAGGATTCCATACAATCAATTGCTTGTAACAATTGTCCATCGTATCAAATTCATCAATGTCCATGGATTTACCAGTGCCACCACCTGCTGAACGAAATGCTATTTCGCGTAGACGACCTATCTCTTTCATTACATTGGGAGCCTCATGAGCAGTAATTATATAAATCTCATTATGACTCTTATTGGTCATACGCAATTGTCGCTCTGAGGTTAATTCTCTTTTAAGAACTTCCTTGTCTATCGGCTGGATTATCTCTTCTTCCATTATGGTGTTGTTTTTAAGTTCGATTAGTTAAAGCTTATACGCCTCATCCTGGACAAATTTTGCCCATTCCATCGGCGTTTTTGTATTATCAAATGTTTGCCAAGGTATGGGTTTACCTATGGCAACTCTAAAATTTTTATGGGTATTTTTATACATTTCATCTACCAAGAAAAGCATTGCAATATTGAACTTAATATGTAATTTAGAACATATATTTGCAAGGCGGTAGAAAAAATTCGAATTATGTCCGCTAAAGTGTATTGGTATTACATCACGATGGTTTTCTACACTTTTGGATATGAATGTCTTCTTCCACGGTAGATCATGTATCACTCCATTTATACGGCGGGAACAAAGGCCTGCGGGAAACATAAGCATGTGGTTGTCGCTATGGAAACCGGCCTCAACCATTGCTGGGAAATCACGTCCCTGCTTACCAGTCTTGTTAATCGGGATAGAAACAGGAGCGAGTCCCGGGAGATTCATCAGCAGGTCATTCACCAAATATCTAAAACGACCGTCATAATGGCGACCAATGATAGCACCAAGTGCTACACCATCAGCACCTCCTAAAGGATGGTTACTAACAAATGTGTATAATTTCCCATCATTTTTGTCTGGTAAATTCTCAGAACCTTCTATGGTTATATTCATATCAAGATATTCCACACATTCCTCTAACCACTCTGTACCTTTCTCGTTACGGCTCTTCCACAAATAGGCATTAACCTCGTCTTGATGAACAATATGTTTAAGCCAACCGATTACAAAATTTGGCACAAACTTTGCCTTTGTGCCCATCTTTGTATTCAGTATTTTACTGACGTCTATTGTTTTCTCTGTTATTTCGGCCATTCTCTATTATACTAACAATTTGCAAAAATAGCAGAAATCTTTTAAAATAAATACTATTTTGTCGAAAAAATGCTCAAAAACAATTATTTTGTCACAATAAATAAATATTTAAGTCGTATTTGTTACCTTTCTTAGCTAACAGAAACAAATTCTATGGCGCCAACAATCGAGTAAACGCAAATGTCCTCATTTATAATGGATAAGATCGTGGCAGGAACAAATACTTTATTAATTACAAAAAAATGTGGTTGATTGTGAATTAATTCAAGGATTTTTATGTACCTTTGAACCCGAATTCTTTATTAAAGATGTACGTATGCAAATCTTAGGGAAAGCACCAACATATCACGTGCCGGTATTATTAGACGAAAGCATTAACGGGCTGAACATTCAGTCTGGGGGTGTATTCGTTGATGTTACATTTGGTGGTGGCGGACATAGTCGTGAAATTCTAAGTAGGTTGAACGAGAAAGATCATTTATATGGTTTTGACCAAGATTCCGATGCCGAGGCAAATATTATGCATGACGACAAATTCACATTCGTAAGAAGCAACTTCAGATACCTGAAGAATTGGATGAGATATTATGAGGTCGAACATATTGATGGGTTATTGGCCGACTTAGGAGTTTCAAGTCATCATTTCGATGACGAAGCTCGCGGGTTCTCGTTTCGTTTTGACTCAGTATTGGATATGCGCATGAACAAAAGGGCAGGACAAACAGCTGCTGATATACTTAACACATACGAAGAAGAACAACTAGCCGATATGTTTTATCTTTATGGCGAACTGAAAAATTCGCGCAAGATTGCAGCCTCTATCATCAAGGCTCGGGCAAATAAACCGATTGAAACGACACAAGATTTTCTTGGTATCACGGAAAAGCTTTTTATTCGCGAACGAGAAAAAAAAGAAATGGCAAAAATGTTTCAGGCGCTTCGCATAGAGGTCAATCATGAAATGAGAGCGCTAAAAGACATGCTTTATAGTGCGACTGAATTATTAAGGCCCGGCGGAAGACTGGTTGTCATAACATACCATAGTCTAGAAGACAGAATGGTAAAAAACATAATGAAATCAGGGAACATCGAAGGAAAAATCGTTAAAGACTTTTTTGGAAAAGCAGAGACCCCTTATAATCTGATTAATAATAAAGTAATAATGCCCGGTGAAGAAGAGTTGGCAAAAAATCCGCGTAGCAGAAGTGCAAAATTAAGAATAGCAGAAAGAAAATGACCGAAGAAATAAATGAAATAGAAACAGAAGTGCCGATAACAGAAGAGAAGCAGAAAGCATTGGAAGAAAAAGAGGCCGATGCCATCAAAGCTGTTATTAAAGAGAGAGCCAGAGAAGATGAAGTTTCATCTCCGACCAATATATCTCTGCGAAAAATAATTGGAGGTGATTTTCTTACTGCGCAAATGATAAGAAGTCAGATTTGGTTGATTGTACTTATCGTTTTCATTACTATAATATATATATCAAGCAGATACAGTTGTCAACAAGATCTGATAGAAATAGACAAGCTGGAAGGGGAATTAAAGGATGCGAAATACAAAGCATTGTCTAGTTCCAGTCAACTTACGGAAAGATGTCGCGAGAGTCATGTTCTTGAGATTTTAAAAAACAACAAAGACAGTGTTCTGCACATTGCCGATCAACCACCATACAAAATAACAGTGCCAAATGAGTAAATTTGAGAATAAAAAAATAATGCCTCGTTACTCTGTCATCGCTATTTTGATGGCATTGATATGTGTGTTGATTATAGGCAAAGCTTTCTTTATCATGACTGTTAAGCACGATTATTGGATGAAAGTCGCCTCAAGACAAAAGAAAGACAGTATAAGCGTAAAGCCTGTAAGAGGTAATATTTTAAGTTGCGACGGACAATTAATGGCATCTTCAATACCTGAATTTAAAATTTACATGGATTTTAAGGCTGGTGGTGCGAAAAAAGATTCGATATGGAAGGCTAATGTTGATAAGATCTGTGAAGGGCTACATAAAATTTTCCCTTCAAAATCTGTTGCAGATTTCAAACGTGACATGGAAGAAGGGCGTAGTAAAATGAGTCAAAATTGGCCTATATGGGACAAGCGCATCGACTATAACACATACACTGAAGTTAAAAAACTGCCTATCTTCAATTTATCAGGATATGCAGGAGGTTTCCATAAAGAAGTATTTGACTCGCGCCGACGCCCATTCGGATCATTAGCGCAACGAACAGTGGGCGACCTTTTCGGAGGAAAGGATATGGCGCGGTGTGGGTTGGAACTATCATACGATTCAATACTACGAGGTACGAACGGAATTACACATCGGCGGAAAGTGATGAATAAATTTCTGAGTATTACCGACACCCCACCTATAGATGGTGCTGATATTGTAACGACCATTGATGTGAATATACAGGACTTGGCAGAGCGTTCTCTTATAGACGAATTGAAACTGAAAGAAGTGAATGGAAATGTTGGTGTCGCTATTGTTATGGAAGTTGAAACAGGTGATGTTAAAGCCATTGTCAACATGACGAAATGTGACGATGGCGAGTATCGGGAAATTAAGAATGACGCCATATCCGATCTCTTGGAACCAGGATCTGTATTCAAAACAGCTTCCATTATGGTAGCTCTTGATGACGGTGTCGTCGACACAAGTTACACAGTGGACACAGGATGTGGTGTATGGAACATGCACGGACGTGACATGAAGGATCACAACTGGAGAAAAGGAGGTTACCAAGTCCTCACATTACCTCAGGTTTTAGGCTACAGTTCCAATGTCGGTGTCAGTCGTATTATTGATGAACATTATGGAAATAATCCCGAAAAATTCGTTCAGGGTTTGTATCGTGTGGGAATAGCTAGTGATTTGCACATACCTCTTGTTGGTGCAACGCCTCCTAAAATAAGAATGCCGAAGAAAAACAAAAGAGGTGAATACATCAATTGGAGCAAGACGGCTCTACCATGGATGAGTATTGGCTATGAAACTCAGGTCCCTCCGATTTCGACGTTAACATTCTATAATGCGATAGCGAATAACGGACGAATGATGCGTCCCCGCTTCGTCAAGGAAATAGTAAAGGGCGACCAAGTGATAGCAGAATTCCCACCAGAAGTAATTAAAGCACATATATGTAAAGATAAAACTTTACATGAAATGCAAACTATTCTTGAACATGTCGTAAGTCAAGGACTAGGAAAGAAGGCTGGTTCCAAGTCTTTTAAGGTAGCGGGTAAGACAGGTACCGCTCAAATCTCGAAAGGTGCGGGAGGATATAAATCCGGAGAAGTCAATTATTTGCTAAGTTTTGCCGGATTCTTTCCAGCAGACAAACCGAGGTACAGTTGTATCGTATGTATTCAAAAGTCTGGTTTACCTGCTTCCGGAGGTGGTATGAGCGGAGTCGTTTTTCATCATATTGCCGAAGGTATTATGGCACGAAGCCTTAAATTGGATGTAATAGACGCACGTGATTCCGCATCAATTCTTATCCCTAATGTCAAGAGCGGTAATATTCTTGCAGCCGATTACGTACTTAATCATTTAGGTATTCATACTAATACATCATGGAATGGTTCTTATGCATCCGGGAATCCGATATGGGGCATCGCGAAGAGCGGCAACAGAGCTGTCACTCTATCCAGACAAGCACAATACAGATATAACATCACCCCGAATGTGATTGGCATGGGTGCTAGCGATGCTGTTTATATGCTAGAGAGTAGAGGTATAAAAGTCCGAATCCAAGGTAGAGGAAAAGTAGTATCACAAAGCTATCCTGCTGGGAAGGCTATTACCAAGGGTGCTGTATGTAACATAAAAATGGAATAATAAAATACTTAAAATATGAAATTAAAAGAGTTACTCAAAAACATTAAACCCATTAGTATTGAAGGGGATATTGATGTTGAAATTGCTGGAGTAAACATTGACTCCCGAAGAATAAAGGATGGACATCTGTTTATTGCTATCAAAGGGACGCAAGTAGATGGACATTCTTATATAAACAAAGCTATTGAACTAGGTGCTATTGCCATATTATGTGAAGACGTACCAACAAATAAGATAGCTGGTATTACATACATAAAGGTAACTTCCACAGAAGATGCTGTCGGTAAAGTTGCAACCATATTTTACGGAGACCCTTCAGCTAAATTAAAATTAGTGGGAGTAACTGGTACAAATGGAAAAACCACAATTGCCACCTTATTATATAATATGTTCCGAAAATTCGGATATAAGTGCGGTCTTCTTTCTACTGTCTGCAACTATATCGACGGAGAAGTAATACCTGCAGATCATACCACCCCAGATCCTATAGAACTAAACGAGCTATTAGGTAAGATGGTAAGCGAAGGTTGTGAATACGCATTTATGGAATGTAGCAGTCATGCTATTGCTCAAAAGCGCATTGGGGGCCTGAAATTTACAGGAGGAATCTTCACTAATCTTACACGTGATCATCTTGACTATCACAAAACATTCGAAAACTACCGCGATGCGAAGAAAGCATTCTTTGATGGACTTCCCAAAAGTGCTTTCGCTATAACCAATGCAGACGATAAAAATGGAATGGTTATGGTACAAAATACAAAAGCCACAGTGAAGACTTACTCTACAAGGACAATGGCCGATTTCAAAGCAAGAATTCTGGAATGCCATTTTGAAGGAATGTATCTGGATGTTGACGGAAGAGAAGTCGGAGTACAGTTTATCGGTAAATTCAACGTAAGCAATCTACTTGCAGTATACGGTGCTGCGATTATGTTAGGGAAAAAGCCTGAAGACATCCTACTCGTCATGAGTACCTTGAAAAGTGTTAGCGGTAGACTTGAACCGATACAATCGCCGGATGGATATACGGCAATTGTAGACTATGCGCATACACCAGACGCTTTGGAAAACGTTCTTAATGCAATCCACGAAGTCCTTGATGGCAAAGGTCATGTTATTACTGTATGTGGTGCAGGCGGAAATAGAGATAAAGGCAAACGCCCATTAATGGCGCAAGAAGCAGTAAAACAGAGTGATAAGGTTATAATAACTAGCGACAACCCCCGTTTCGAAGAACCACAAGATATTATCAACGACATGCTCGCAGGCCTAAATACGCAACAAATGAAAAAGGTAATAAGTATAGTCGACCGCAAAGAAGCAATACGTACGGCATGTATGATGGCCCAAAAAGGTGATGTTATATTAGTTGCAGGTAAGGGGCATGAAGATTATCAGGATGTAAAAGGTGTAAAGCATCATTTTGATGACAAAGAGATTATACACATAATATTTGGTAATTAATCAATATATTGTAATATGTTATACTATTTATTCAGATTTCTCAGCCAATTTGGTATTCCTGGTTCACACATGTGGGCCTATATATCATTCCGTGCTCTTCTAGCACTGATTCTAGCACTGATTATTTCCGCTTGGTTTGGAGAAAAATTCATTAAATTCCTTAAGAGCAAACAGATAACAGAAACCCAGAGAGACGCTAGCATAGACCCGTTTGGTGTACAGAAGATAGGTGTGCCGTCCATGGGCGGAGTCATTATCATAATGGCTATTCTAATACCTGTAATCCTCTTGGGACGTATGCGTAATATCTATTTATTATTAATGATCATCACTACTTTATGGCTAGGTTTTCTTGGTGGACTTGATGATTACAGATCTATGATCATCACTACTTTATGGCTAGGTTTTCTTGGTGGCCTTGATGATTATATCAAAATTTTCAAGAGAGATAAAGAGGGACTACACGGCAAATTCAAGATTGTCGGTCAGATAGGGTTAGGTCTTATCGTAGGATTAGTACTCTATCTGAGTCCAGATGCTGTTGTACGTGAAAATCTAGCAGTACAGAGACAAGGTCAGGAGATGGTAATAAAGCACAGAAGTGCTGCCGTAAAATCTTTAAAGACTACTATACCTTTCGTAAAAGGACATAATTTAGACTATTCGAAAATCACAGGATTTTGTGGCAAGTATAAAACAGCTGCGGGATGGATACTATTTGTAATAATGACAATAATAGTTGTAACTGCTGTATCCAACGGTGCCAACCTGAACGACGGTATGGATGGCATGTGTGCGGGGAATTCCGCTATAATAGGTGTAGCGCTGGGTATTTTCGCATACGTAAGTAGTCATATAGAATATGCGGCATATCTAAATATAATGTACATACCAGGTTCACAAGAACTTGTTGTGTTCATTTGCGCCTTTATCGGTGCACTTATTGGATTCCTTTGGTATAATGCATATCCAGCCCAGATATTCATGGGTGATACCGGATCACTGACAATTGGTGGTATCATAGCCGTGGCCGCAATCATTATTCATAAGGAACTCATGTTGCCAATACTTTGCGGAATTTTCTTTATAGAAAGTTTAAGTGTCATCGTTCAGGTTTACTATTACAAGTTAGGAAAAAGACATGGAGTGAAACAACGTATATTCAAACGTACTCCGATACACGATAACTTCAGGACCCAACAGTCACAACTAGATCCAGAATGTAAATATCTTGTAAAAAAACCAAGTGGAGCTATACATGAATCCAAAATTACTATCCGTTTCTGGATCGTAACAATTATTCTTGCAGCACTTACTATCATAACATTAAAAATGCGATAAATATAAATATATGAAAAGAATTGTAGTTTTAGGAGCTGGAGAAAGCGGAGCTGGAGCTGCCGTACTGGCCAAAAAAGAAGGTTTCGACGTTTTTGTTTCTGATATGTCTAATATAAATGACAAATACAAGAAACTAATGGACGACCACGATATCGAATGGGAAGAAGGGCATCATTCAGAAGAAAAAATACTTAATGCTGATGAAATTATAAAAAGTCCGGGTATACCATGCAACGCCCCTATGATTAAGAAAATAAATTCGAAGGGTATCCATATCATAAGCGAAATAGAATTTGCCGGCAGATACACAAACTCCAAAATGATTTGCATCACAGGCAGTAACGGAAAGACGACTACGACGTCTCTGATATACCATATATTTAAATCTGCTGGATACGATGTCGGATTAGCAGGGAATATAGGTATCAGTCTCGCGCTTCAAGTGGCAGAGGCTCCGCATGAATACTACATCATAGAACTTAGTTCTTTCCAATTAGACAATATGTATGATTTCCGTGCTAATATTGCGATATTACTAAACATCACACCTGATCATCTTGACAGATATGATAACTGTATGCAAAATTATGTCGATGCAAAAATGCGCATCATACAGAACCAGACAAAGGATGATTCTTTTATATATTGGAATGACGATCCCATAATAAAGAAAGAATTGGAAAAATACGATATCAAAGCGCTTAAATGTCCTTTCTCTGAAATAAAAGAAAAAGGATCCATCGGTTATATCGAAAAGGGTGAATATAAGATAGAGCAACCGACCCCGTTCAATATGGAGCAAGAGGGACTCAGTCTGACCGGCAAGCATAATATATATAATTCATTGGCTGCAGGCATAGCATCGGATCTTTCTGGGATTAAGAAAGATATAATCAGGAAAAGTCTAAGCGACTTTCCTGGTGTAGAACACAGATTGGAAAAAGTTACGAAAGTGCGCGGAGTACAATATATTAACGATTCCAAAGCGACAAATGTCGATGCGTGTTGGTATGCCCTGGAAAGTATGAAGACACCTGTAATCCTTATACTTGGAGGTAAAGATAAAGGCAATGACTATAATGCCATCAAAGATTTAGTTAAGGACAAATGTACAGGACTAGTATATCTCGGAGCCGACAACACCAAACTACATAATTTCTTTGACAACATGGGGATTCCTGTAAAGGATACTCACAATATGAAAGACTGTGTACAAGCTTGCTATGAGATGGCGAAACCAGGAGATACGGTTCTTCTCAGCCCTTGCTGCGCTAGTTTTGATTTATTTAAGAATATGGAAGACCGCGGTGAGCAATTCAAAACATTAGTTAGAAATTTGTAATATATAAACTTTATAAGCTAGTAAATGTTGAACAAGACATTAAATAACATATTCAAGGGTGATAAAGTAATATGGATGGTATTCTTTTTCCTGTGTATGATCAGTATCGTAGAGGTATATAGTGCATCAAGCGAACTGACATACAAGAAGGGGAACTATTTATCGCCCATTATCTATCACTGCGCAATACTAGCAGTGGGATTGTTCTTTATGATCATAACACTCAACATTAAATGCAAATACTTCAAGTTATTTACTCCTGTATTTTTAGGAATTGCATTTTTCTCTCTGATTTTTGTATTTATTGCAGGACATTCAACCAATGGCGCCCAAAGATGGATAAGTATATTGGGTATGCAATTCCAACCGTCCGAAATTGCGAAAGGGGCCATGATATTGGCAGAAGCACAAATACTCAGTGCCATGCAAACAGAAAGAGGGGCTGACAAGAAGGCTTTTGGTTACATTCTTATTGTTAGTGCATTTATGGTCCTTCCAATAGCGGTGGAGAATTTGTCGACAGCAGTACTGTTATGTATGGTTATCGTAATGATGATGATTATCGGTAGAGTTCCAAAATACCAGATAGGAAAGTTATTGGGGATTGTAACGCTTTTAGTCGCGCTAGCATTCGCTTGTATCATGATAATTGGTACTGACAAATCTAAAGAGACTGCAAAGACAAACTTAGAAGAACAAGTAGACCAAAATGAAAAGGCTACCACTATAGAAAAGGTTTTCCATAGAGCGGACACATGGAAATCACGTATTATTAAATTTATCAGTACGGAAGAAGTTGCCCCTCAGGATTACGATCTCGATAAAAACGCACAAGTTGCACATTCAAACATCGCTATTGCCTCCTCCAATATCATCGGCAAAGGTCCAGGTAACTCTGTAGAAAGAGATTTCTTACCACAAGCATTCTCCGATTATATCTACGCTATAATTATAGAAGAAATGGGCATAACAGGGGCCGTTGTCGTTGTTTTTCTCTATATCATGTTATTATTTAGAACAGGCAGAATTGCGAATCGCTGTGAAAATAATTTTCCGGCCTTTTTGGCGATGGGATTAGCACTTATGCTTGCGACTCAGGCCATATTTAACATGCTTGTTGCAGTGGGACTTGCCCCCGTTACAGGTCAACCATTACCCTTAATAAGCAAAGGAGGGACATCAACAATCATCAATTGTGCCTACATTGGGGTCATTTTAAGTGTTAGTCGTTCCGCGAAGAAAAGGGTTGATGAAAAAGACGATACTACTCCCAGTGACATGGAAGTTGCAAATAACGCGGCAATAAGCGAATAAATTATCTGATAAAATTATAAAATGAAAAAAAAAATAGTTACTTTTGCGAAATAAATAGAAACGAATATGGACGAAGAATTAAAAATAATAATTAGTGGAGGTGGAACTGGTGGGCACATATTTCCAGCTATCTCCATTGCGAACGCTATCAAGGCACAACGTCCAGATGTTAAAATTCTGTTTGTTGGAGCACTGGGACGTATGGAGATGCAACGCGTACCGGCAGCCGGATATGAGATCAAAGGGTTACCTATATGTGGCTTTGACCGCAAGCACTTGCTTAAGAACATATCTGTATTATTAAAAATATGGAAAAGCCAGCACATGGCAAAAAAAATCATCAAAGAATTCAAGCCGATGGCAGCAGTTGGAGTTGGTGGTTATGCTAGTGGGCCGACCTTAAATCAAGCCGCAGCCATGAATATCCCTTGTTTAATACAAGAACAGAATTCTTATGCAGGCGTAACGAATAAGCTTTTAGCCAAGAAGGCAAAAAAAATATGTGTTGCTTATGATGGCATGGAAAGGTTCTTCCCAGCTGATAAAATCATAAAGACCGGGAATCCGGTACGACAAGCTATTTTAGAAACGAAAATAAGTCAAAAAGAAGCAGTCTTAAGTTTCGGCTTAGATCCATCCAAAAAGACAATCCTTCTTGTCGGGGGAAGTCTTGGAGCGCGCACGATAAACGAGAGCATTCTGAATCATTTGGATTTAGTGGAAGAATCGGGTGTGCAATTTATATGGCAAACTGGAAAATATTATAATTCCAGTATCATGGATGAATTGAAGAAACACAAGGAATTACCTATGTTAAAGGTAACAGATTTTATTTCCGATATGGGTGTAGCTTATAAGGCTGCAGACTTAATTATCAGTCGTGCGGGCGCAAGTAGTATATCAGAATTCTGTCTAATTGGGAAACCTGTCATATTAGTACCTTCACCCAATGTTGCCGAAGATCACCAGACAAAAAATGCGATGGCATTAGTGAATAAAGATGCAGCATTATATATCAAAGATTCTGAAGCATCAACGACACTACTGAAGTTGGCTGTTGAAACAGTAAACAACAACGAGAAACTTGAGAACTTGAGTACGAATATAATAAAGTTGGGTCTTCCGGATTCAGCAGACATAATTGCCAAAGAAGTAATATCATTGGCTTTGAATAAATAAGATTATGGAACTTAAAGATATAAAAGCAGTTTATTTTATTGGTGCAGGTGGCATTGGAATGAGTGCCATAGCACGTTATTTTATTAAAAAAGGTATGGTCGTAGCGGGGTATGACAAAACTCCATCCGAATTAACCAAACAACTTGAAAAAGAGGGAATGTTAATTCATTACGATGAGGACATTGATGCCATACCTCACGCTTGTAAAGACCCCAAATCGACATTGGTCATATTTACGCCTGCCATACCGGCAGAACATAAAGAACTAGTTTTCTTCAAAGAAGGGAACTATGAAATCGAAAAACGTGCACAAGTGCTTGGTACACTTACACGTACACATAAAGGGCTGTGCGTAGCAGGTACACATGGGAAGACGACAACTTCTACTATGGCTGCACATATTTTGCACCAAAGTCATGTAGACTGCAACGCTTTTCTGGGTGGTATATCAAAGAATTATGGCACTAACTATATCTTAAGTGACAATAGTGATTATGTTGTAATAGAAGCAGATGAGTTTGATCGTTCATTCCATTGGCTTCGACCATATATGAGCGTCATAACAGCAACAGATCCAGATCATCTTGATATCTATGGCACAAAAGAAGCCTATTTGGAAAGTTTTCATCATTACACGACACTGATACAAGACGGCGGTGCACTTATTATACATAAGGGCCTGGAAATGAAGGATGAAATATCTAAAGGAGTCAGAAGATACGAATATAGTCGGGATGAAGGCGACTTTCATGCTGAAAATATTGTTATTGATAACGGTAATATCACATTTGACTTCATTTCACCCGTTGAAAATATCACAGGAGTTGAATTAGGTCAACCTATACCTATTAATATTGAAAACGCTGTTGCAGCAATGGCTTTAGCCCAATTAAACGGATGTACAACAGAAGAAATAAAATATGGCATTAAGACATATTTAGGAGTAGACAGACGCTTCGACTTCAAGATTAAGAACGACAAGATTGTCTTTTTAAGCGATTACGCACATCATCCCAAGGAAATCTACCAAAGTGCCAAAAGCATAAGGGAATTATACAAAGATAAGAAAATCACAGCTATCTTCCAGCCTCATCTGTACACTCGTACTCGTGATTTCTACAAAGATTTTGCAGACAGTCTGAGTATTCTGGACGAGGTTATATTATGCGATATATACCCAGCTCGAGAACAACCTATACCAGGCGTAACATCAAAACTTATTTACGACAACCTAAAGGATGGCGTAATTAAAAAGATGATTAAAAAAGAAGAAGTACTTGATATAGTTAAAAATCAGGACTTTGAAGTCCTAATTGTACTTGGAGCTGGAGATTTAGATAATTATGTGCCACAAATGACTAAAATTCTGAAAGCCAAATATCAATAAATGAGAATCAACTGGAAGAAATCCATCATAATTATTCTAGATATTGCCATTGCGGTATATCTAGTATTTGCAGTCACATCATTCAACAGACCTGATGACCGCAACAGATTATGTACAAAAGTCAGTATTAACATAAGCGATGAAGTAACAGATGGATTTCTTAGTGCAGGTGAAATAAAAAAGATATTGCTTAACAAAAAGATTTATCCCCTAAACCGTTCAATGCATGAAGTTAATATTAGGGAAATTGAGGATTTATTAAGACATAGCGCATTTGTAGAATCCGCACAATGTTACAAGACAGAAGATGGGCATGTTTGTATCAATCTCAGACAGAGAATGCCTATAATTAGAATAAAAAGTGTTAATGGGGATGATTACTATGTGGATGACCAGGGAGGAATTATGCCAAATACGAGATATGTCTCAAATCTCATTATCGCAACAGGTTATATTCCACAATGGTATGCCAAAAGAATTCTCAAACACATAGCAAACTTCATAAACCACAACGATTTCTGGAAAAATCAGATTATGCAGATTAACGTATTACAGGATCTTAGTATAGAAATCGTGCCGAGAGTTGGCGATCATATTGTTTATCTAGGAAGACCTACTTATATTTTAGAGAAGCTAAACAGACTCGAAAAATTTTACAAGTATGGACTGAATGAAGTGGGATGGAACAAGTATTCCTATATTAGTTTGGAGTTCAACAATCAAATAATATGCAAGAAAAAACAAAATATATAAAATAGTATAGTATGGCAGCAAAAGAATTTATCGTAGCTATTGAATTAGGCTCATCAAAGATGACAGGAATAGCCGGAAGAAAAAATATCGACGGCAGCATCACCGTACTTGCCGTTGCTAAAGAAGACTCTTCGTCATTCATCCGCAAAGGCGTAGTCTACAATATCGATAAGACAGCACAATGTCTTGCTAGTATTGTAAACAAACTGACCAACACACTAAAAACCGGTATAAGTCAGGTATACGTTGGTGTGGGAGGGCAATCTATACGAAGCGTTAAAAACACGATAGTAAAAGACTTGCCTGCGGAGACCAAGGTCACAAAGGAAATGGTCATCGAACTGATGGATGCCAACCGAAATATGAAATATCCGGAACAAGAGATATTAGATGCTGCAGAACAAGAATATTTGGTCGATTCACAAATGCAGATAGATCCTGTAGGAATAGAATGCAGACGTCTTGAAGGAAATTTCCTCAATATTTTATCCAGAATGAGCTTTTATAAGAATCTAAATAAATGTTTCGATGCCGCCGGAATTAACGTTGCCGAAATGTTCCTTGCTCCTTATGCTCTTGCAGATAGCGTTCTTACGGAAGCTGAAAAACGGTCAGGATGTGCACTCGTCGATATCGGTTCTGATACGACTACGGTATCCGTCTATTTTAAGAATATGCTTAGACATCTTGCCGTGATACCTCTAGGCAGCAATAATATCACAAAAGATATCGCTTCATTACAAATGGAGGAAGAGGATGCCGAAAGAATGAAACTGAAATATGCATGTGCATATACAGAAAATAGTGATATCGATAATACATTAATGTTGCCCATTGACCAAGAAAGGTCGATTGAAAGTAGGAAATTTATTGAAATAACGGAAGGCCGACTTGAAGAGATTATAGAAAACGTGTGGTTCCAAATACAATCTTCTGAATACGGAGACAAGTTGTTGGGCGGAATCATATTGACAGGTGGAGGTTCTAATATGAAAGACATAGACAAAGCCTTTATGAATCATTCGCATATTGACAAAATACGTATTGCTAAATTTGTAACTCAGGCGATAGACTCTACAAGTCAATTAATCAATGAACATGACGGCACGATGAATACGATATTGGCCTTACTTGCAAAAGGAGACATGAATTGTGCCGGTGATGAAATCAATGCTAACGGAGACTTATTTGCGTCACAGCAAGCATCCTCTACAAATGAAATACATATTAAAGCCCGTCAAGTAACAGAAATTGCTCCAGGCGTAGTACGTACTGAAGCTGAAAAACATAAAGCAGAAGAAGAGGCCCGCAAGAAAAAAGAAGCAGAAGAAGAAGCTGCCAGACAAGTTGAAGAAGAAGAAAAAAAGAGAGTGGCTGAAGAAAAGAAGAAGAACAGTATTATGACTAAAGCCGGTAAAAAATTAAAAAACTTCTTCGAAAGCATTATAAAAGAAGAAGAGTAATTATTGTCTAATATTTAAATATATACAAAGATGGAAGACTTTAACAAACCTGAGATATTGGATTTTGGCGATCCAGAAAAAGAGCATAGCATTATCAAAGTGATAGGTGTAGGTGGCGGCGGAGGCAATGCTGTCAATCACATGTATCGCGAGGGAATCCATGATGTTTCTTTCGTATTATGTAATACAGACAATCAAGCACTTAATGATTCACCAGTACCTGTTCATGTGCAATTAGGTAAAGAAGGGTTAGGTGCAGGTAATAAACCTGAAAAGGCGCGTCAAGCTGCGGAAGAAAGTATTGATGATGTACGCTCCATGCTTAGTGATGGTACGAGGATGGCATTCATCACAGCAGGTATGGGCGGAGGTACCGGTACCGGTGCTGCTCCCGTAATTGCAAGTGTATCAAAAGACTTAGGCATATTAACAGTTGGCATAGTAACAATACCATTCCGCTTTGAAGGCGACAAGAAAATAGACCAGGCACTCGATGGCGTAGAGGCAATGTCAAAACATGTCGATGCTCTTTTGGTCATTAATAATGAACGCCTACGTGAAATATATCCTGACCTGACTGTACTTGATGCATTTGGAAAGGCAGACGACACTTTAAGTATCGCTGCAAAAAGTATTGCTGAGATTATTACGGTTCATGGTTTGATAAATTTGGATTTCAACGACGTAAAGACAGTACTCAAAGACGGTGGCGTTGCCATTATGAGTACAGGATACGGAGAAGGCGAAGGACGTGTAAAGAAAGCTATCGATGATGCGCTGAATTCTCCTTTGCTGAACGACAACGATATTTTCAACTCTAAGAAAATTCTTCTATCCATTTCATTCTGCAGTGACAAACAAGGACAGACTGGTCTTATGATGGAAGAGATGAATGATGTGGACGAGTTTATGAAAAAATTCGGTACAGGTTTTGAAATCAAATGGGGGATTGCAACAGATCCTGATCTTGGAGCGAAAGTCAAAGTAACGATTCTGGCGACAGGATTTGGCATTAAAGATGTGGCAGGCATGGATTCTCATCTTAAGAAACATACACAAGAAGAAGCCAACAGAATTGCCGAAGAAGAAGAAAAAGCAGCCGAACGACAAGATAGAAGACATAGATATTATGGGAGCGAAGCTGGTAACAGAGTGTACAAACGCAGACCACATATATTTATTTTCCGTCACGAAGACCTTGATAATGACGATGTCATTTCAGCTGTAGAATCCACGCCTACTTATAAACGTACACGTGAGGTTCTAGACAGCATACGCAGTCAGGCTGGCGGTAAAGAAGAATTAGAATCAAATAATACCGATAGCTCAAAGAAAGAGCCGATACAAGGTACAATAAAATTTGCATAAAACATATAAATATGGCACTTTTTGAAAAAGTAAGTGAAGACATTAAGGAGGCAATGAAAGCCAGAGACAAAGTTCGTCTCGAAACATTGCGTAACATTAAAAAAGTATTTCTAGAAGCTAAAACAGCTCCTGGAGCCAATGACACACTTGAAGATGCTGATGCTCTGAAAATTCTAGCAAAGTTGGCAAAACAAGGTAAAGAGTCCGCACAAGTCTTTATAGAACAAAAACGGCAAGATCTTGCAGATGAGGAACTGGCACAGGTCAGTGTAATTGAAGAATATTTGCCAAAACAGATGAGCGAAGCAGAAATTGAAGCAGAAGTGAAAGCTATTATTGCAGAAACAGGCGCATCGAGCATGAAAGAAATGGGAAAAGTAATGGGAGTCGCCAGCAAGAAAATGGCAGGAAAAGCTGATGGCAGGTTGATTTCAACACTTGTAAAAAAGTTGCTTTCCTAAACGAATAGTTCTTTGAGGACATCAAACGACTTCAAATCCGGGAACACAGGCAGATGAAGTCGATAGTAATGCAACATCACCTCTATACAACGATCACGTTCTTTTCGTGACATTGTATAGAGGTGCATTGTTTCATAATTCATTCTCATCATAATACAGATATTCTTTGCTTCATCAGGTTCTAAGACATCGCCATGCACTGGTGCACTTTGGCAAAAACAACCACTTCGCAAATCGAACCAACGATTCTCGCCATAATCGGAAAGGTTTGGGTAAAAACCCAAAAAGCGCGATAACCTCATCAAGAAGACAAGATGGAAATTTGAAAACCTGTTTTTAGATTGATCCAACCATTTTATACTATATACGATATACTCGAATAGAGGGACATTCGCCTGCTCCTCCTTTAAAGAATAGAATAAAAATTCGGATAGGAAAAGGGATATTGACAATTTATATACGTCAAAAGGTATTGACGAGAAAGAATATAAGAATCGAACTTCCTTTATATGTTGTAATTGTGAGCGTGGCCGAATATCACATTCTATGTCAAGGATTGCAAAAGATTGAAAGAATTGTTTTTTTATTTTTGCCGTTTTGGATTTTCCGATATGTGTGATAAAAGATAAACGACCGTTCGATTCAGTGAACACATCTACTATGATTGATGAGTCACCGAACTTGATAGAACGTAATACTATTGCCCTTGTTTTTACTAACATGACTACAAAAATACACAAAATTTGGTATTTTACGAAAATTTCTTTGAGAAAATTTGGTTTGTTCAAATAAAACATCTAACTTTGCACCCGCAAAAAGTAATCGGTCCCTTCGTCTATCGGTTAGGACGAGAGATTTTCATTCTCTAAAGAGCAGTTCGATTCTGCTAGGGACTACAAAGAATAAAAAAATTAAAGAATTAAACAGATGGCAAATCACAAATCATCAGTTAAGAGAATCCGTCAGGACAAAAAGAAGGCTCTGCACAATAAATATTATGCAAAGACTATGCGTAATGCAGTACGCAAACTCCGTGCTGTAACAGACAAAGAAGAAGCAGTTAAGATGTTACCTGGTATCCAGAAGATTTTGGATAAATTGGCTAAGACTAATATTATCCATAAGAATAAGGCTGCCAACATCAAGTCTAGCCTTTCTCTTCACATCAACAAATTAGGCTAAAAACAAGATCACAGACTTGTTTAGATATACAGGCTACAACCTCTATGGATTGTAGCCTTTTTTAATGCTCAAAATTTTCGTATATAAAAGTTTTTTTGTATATTTGCACACTAAATATATATATCTTAAATATGGCAGAAGAACAAAACAAAGAAAGCAACTATTCCGCGAGTAATATCCAGGTTCTAGAAGGTTTGGAAGCTGTTCGCAAGCGTCCGGCTATGTACATTGGTGACATAAGCGAAAAGGGTCTCCATCATTTGGTTAATGAAACAGTCGATAACTCTATCGACGAGGCCATGGCTGGTTTCTGTACACACATAGAAGTTATAATCAACGAAGATAATTCCATTACGGTACAAGACAATGGTCGAGGTATCCCTGTAGATGAACATAAGAAATTGCACAAATCGGCATTGGAGGTCGTCATGACAGTGCTACATGCCGGAGGTAAATTCGACAAAGGTTCATATAAAGTATCAGGTGGTCTCCACGGTGTAGGAGTTTCCTGCGTAAACGCCTTGTCATCGCACATGATGTCACAGGTATTCCGTGATGGAAAGATCTATCAGCAGGAATACGAAAAGGGTAAACCATTATATCCTGTCAAGGTAGTCGGAACCACAGAACTTCAAGGAACTCGTCAACAATTCTGGCCAGATGCATCGATATTCACGACGACTACGTACAAATACGATATTATTGCTTCACGTATGCGTGAACTGGCATATCTGAATGCAGGAATCAAGATTACTCTTACCGACATGCGTCCGGACGAAGAAGGCAATAAGCGTCAGGAAGTCTTTCATGCCAAAGACGGACTAAAAGAGTTTGTCAGATATGTAGACCGTCATCGCACCCATCTTTTTGATGACGTGATATACCTTAAGACAGAAAAACAAGGAACGCCTATTGAAGTAGCCATCATGTACAATACCGATTACAGCGAAAACATCCATTCGTATGTAAATAACATCAATACGATTGAGGGTGGTACTCATCTGGTAGGTTTCCGTATGGCTCTAACCAGAACCTTGAAAAAATATGCCGACTCAGATCCGCAAATATCAAAACAGATAGAAAAATCTAAAATAGAGATAGCTGGTGAAGATTTCCGCGAAGGACTTACAGCCGTTATTTCCATCAAAGTGGCAGAACCGCAATTTGAAGGACAGACAAAGACTAAACTTGGTAACAGCGAGGTAGCCGGTGCTGTTCAGCAGGCTGTTGGCGAAGCGCTTTCCGATTATTTGGAAGAACACCCCAAAGAGGCCAAAATGATCTGCGACAAAGTCGTTCTGGCAGCGACAGCACGTATTGCAGCGCGCAAGGCACGTGAAAGCGTACAGCGCAAGAGTCCGATGTCTGGAGGTGGTTTACCTGGTAAACTGGCTGACTGTTCCAACAAAGACCCCAAAGACTGTGAAATATTCCTTGTCGAGGGAGATTCTGCAGGTGGTTCGGCCAAACAAGGTCGTGACCGTTATACGCAAGCTATACTGCCACTCCGCGGTAAAATTCTTAACGTAGAAAAAGTAATGTGGCATAAGGTCTTTGAAAGTGAATCAGTAATGAACATTATTCAAAGTATTGGTGTGCGTTTCGGTGTAGAAGGTGACAGTAAAGATGCGAACATAGAGAAACTTCGTTATGACAAGATAATCATAATGACCGATGCCGATGTCGATGGCTCTCACATCGACACTCTGATCATGACATTATTTTATCGTTTTATGCCTGAAATCATACAGGAAGGTCACTTGTACATTGCTACCCCACCACTCTATCTGTGTACATTCAACAATAAAGTTAAAGAGTATTGCTACACCGACCAACAACGCCAGGCGTTCCTGGATAAATATGGCAATGGCGTAGAAGATGGCAAGAAGATTCACACTCAGAGATACAAAGGTTTGGGTGAAATGAATCCCGATCAACTTTGGGAAACGACAATGGACCCTAAGACACGTCTTCTGAAACAAGTAAGTATCGAGAATGCTGCCGATGCAGACGAAATCTTCTCCATGCTTATGGGTGACGACGTGGAACCACGTAGAGAATTTATTGAAAAGAATGCAACATACGCAAATATTGATGCATAGTGTATTGTAATCACCATATAGTCGGTTTTCGTGCATGATCGAAGACCGACTTTTATTTTGGTACAAATGAGATTATTTTTCACGATACTGTTATTTATTTCATCGGCATCAAGCATTTGTGCCAAGAGTTGGGATATGCCATGGATTGAATGTAAAGAAGCTGGAGACAACTCGCAAATATGGTATCGTAAGCAATACACATTTCCCAATATACCGGCACACGCATGTATTTCAATAGCAAGCACAGGTAAGTATATACTATATATTAATGAACGGAATGTAAGTAGAGATGTACTTACGTCATGTGTTGATTCCAATAAAATTGGTATATACACCTACGAGGTAGCGCGATTCCTTAAAACGGGCCGAAATACAATTGCAGTATGGTATTCTCCGGAAATGGGAAATAAAGGCTACAGAGAAGATATCGCAGTACGTTTTTATGGGCAATATCCAGACGATGACCTATTTTCATTTGCATCCGATTCTACATGGCTTTGTAAAGAATCCAATGCATCAATAGACGACAATGGAAATGAAATAATTGACGGTCCCAACTATATCAATTACTGGAAATCGGATGACTGCTCTTTCCTGGATTGGCAACTTGCGTCATGTACCGACAATCAGTCACAAATTGAATATTCTGAGATTGCGCCAATACACAAATCAGAACATATAAGTCATATATATGATTATAAATTATTCATAGACCAAGGTGATTCGATCATTTGTGATTTTGGAGAATCGTTCTCAGGCTGGGTCAGATTGACATTAAGGAATATGAAGAAAGGAGATATTATTGATGTTAACGGACTTAAATACACTTGCACCGGGTTAATGGATGAACAAGCATGTCGGAGATTTACGAAATCAAACATAGAACAAATTCTCATAACGGGTCCTGAAGATTTTGGTGTTGATAAAATCATGAAAATAGAAGGTATTAAGATTGATTCTTATATTCATTACAATTATATTCATTGATTTCCGTCCATTTTTCCTATTACACTTTGATGATGTGAATATTTTTCGTATCTTTGCAAAATATTAATAGGAAATAATGAACAATTTAACGATTAAGAGTATTAGTGCGAAGTCGATGGAACCATTTTCAAACGATGGATATATTGAAAATGACCTAGCCATGATTGACGATTTCCAACAGTTGCCAATTCCACGCGAACCCCGACGAGTAAATGGTATCATCATGGGACTGTGTCTCAGAGGTAAAGCCCAATATACAGTGGAGACCGAAGAGAGGATGATTACAAAAAATGATGTAATTATCATTAATGACAAGCAGATAACGGACAATTATATGATTAGTCCTGATTTCCAAGGTATAGCGATTATTATTTCCAATAATTTCTTCAATGACGCAATCAAGGGTGTCCATGATATTTCTTCTCTTTTTATATTTACACGTAACCACCCTGTCTTTAGTCTTAATGAGAAACAGGTTCAACTTATCGTCTGGTATTATGACATGTTAAAGATGAAAGTGAATGAAAGTGATAATCATTTTATGAAGGAGATTGTCACTTCATTATTCAGGACGATGTTATACGATATCAGCAACATTATCTATAAATTGTCTAAGATATCAGATAAGAAAATGTCACGTGCCGATATCATCTTTAATGAATTTATCAGATTAATTGAGACTCATTCCCACACAGAGAGAAGGGTATTCTGGTATGCACGACAGATGTGTATCACACCGAAATATCTTTCTGAAATGGTGAAACAGGTAAGCAACCGAACTCCTAATGAATGGATTGACAGATATGTCACGCTGGAGACACGCGTTCTTCTTAAAAACACGAACAAGAGTATAAAAGAAATCGCAGAAGAATTAAATTTCCCGAATCAATCATTTCTTGGCAAATATTTTAAAGAGCATGTCGGCATGTCCCCGACAGAATATCGGAAATCCTAAATAATCATTGGTTTTTTATCTGATAGCAGATTTATTAAATCTGCTTATACATCCATCGTTCACTTTTCATATACCAATATGATATAGAGAAGATGAGTAATGAGTATAATATCTCGGCAGTCCACAGTACAGATACGCTGCTGGTGAATTGCGCCAATATAATCACGTATACCATATAGATAACGATTGATGATGTACCTACCATTAAAGTGATTTGGGTATTTCCGGTACCTGAAATAGCGCAATAATACACAAAAGCGGGCACCGTCAATACGTATGCCGATTGCATCACATAGAGGGCAGAAACCGAATCATTGATTAATTGCTGATTGTCTGTATAAATCATAAGATACAAATCCGGCCAAAGGAAGCCTACAAAAAACACGGGTATACAAAAAACGTAACCTATCCATATCACCTTCCGGCAAAGATATAACACATTCTCATCATGTCCTTCCCCTATCAGATTACTAACAAGCGAACTACCTGTTATGGCGAAGGCCTGTATAAGCATAAATGGTATATTTGAAATACTTCTAATAATATTAGCTATAGCCAACTGCTCTTCTCCCTTGTGTTCTATCACCAGAAAGAAGATAAACCATGACGATAGTGATATAAACGACTGAAGCATTGTCCAAATCGATATTTGTAGTATACGATTTAGATTCTTCAACATAAGATTAATATCACTGAACTGATAAAAACGTTTGCCATGTTTCGTATGGTAATAATACACGAAAAACATGATCATTGCCACCATTTCGGCTATCGTCGAACCGATAGCGGCACCCTCTATGCCCATTCTGGGCATTCCGAAACGTCCGAAGATAAGTGAATAGTCCAACAAGATGTTCACGATGACCATTACCACCGAACAGAGAGTCAGGAATCGAGTCTTTGTAATACCCACATAATACGAACGGAAAGCTATGATCACGTATGAAAACAATAAACCGAATATTCTCCATCTTAAATATCCGCACGCTGCCTTATAGATATCTTCCGCACTTATTATCAGATGAAGAACCGGTGGTATCAGCAATTGAGATATGATGATGATTGCCAATGCCAATGCAGACAGGAAATACAATCCGGTAGAGAATATGCCAGTCACGCCCTTATCGTCTTTTTCGCCGTTAAGTCGGGCCACAAGTACCTGTAATCCCATACCGAAACCGGATCCGATGACATAGAGAATAAGATAGCATATTCCAGCCAAAGCGGATGCGCCCAGTTCCACTTCGCCCACATGTCCAAGGAAAGCCGTATCCGTTATACCGATAAGTTGCTCCACGAGCATGCTTATGAGTACAGGATAGGTGATATGCCAAATATTCTTATAAGATGTATCCATTATGAGATTTTATAAGGACCGGCAAAGGTACTAATAAAATCTCATAATGTCAATTCCTTTTTTAGGAAAGTTATATTATCTGACTAGTATTTTAGATATAGTCTTATTGGTTACTGCCGAACGAACGATATATATGCCATGACTGATTACAGAAGTATCTATTTTTCCATTCTGAGCCGTACCTACCAATCTTCCGGCGGTATCATAGATATTTATGTTTCCCGAGATAGCATCCGAAGATGATTCCACATCATTAATACCTGTAGCTTGATAATTAGACTCAAAGCATCCTAAATCGGGAGCTGCGCCGTAATAATCAACACCATCTATTATGAGTCCTTTATCTATTAGCGTACTGCCCTTTACCAGACGTAAGAGGTCTGTTGTGGCAAGACTTCCGTCAGCGTTTCTAGGTGTAAGTACGAGTGTTGTGTCAATACTTAGGAAGTCTGATGCCGTACAACTATATCCGCTCAACCAAGTGTTGTTGCTGGTTGTCAACTTTGAACACTTAAAGGTATTCGATGTTGAAGAAGGCAGACTAACACAATTCTTTATTACAAGCGAATATCCATTATCGTTATAGAATCCGTAATTGCTTCCGTTGAGATATGAGGTGCCATTATATATCTGAATAGCACCCGCATTACTGTTCTGATCGAAACCTTTAGCGTAATTACCTATTGACAGACAATTATAGAGTGTGACATCATGTTTAGTATTATTACCACCTAGTTTAAAACCGTTACCGTTACCGTTATTATAATATTTCGTGATAGAACAAGTGAATTTAGATCCACTTGAGTTGACCACAACTGTATCTTTCTTAAATTTGTCGAACCAATAAGCATCAGTCGTAAGACGGGCATAGTGGCTCATATCATAATATTTCGGGCCATTGTTAAAGCAGATACAATTTTTAAACGTTGTCGTTCCACCTACCCTTTCGAAGAAGTCCCATCCGTCATCCGAATTATTCCATGAGCGGCATCCGATATATGTATTACCCGGTGAGTTGGTATATTGTTTGTCAGCGAAACCGTCGGCATTACCGCCATAATCGCAATAAGTGCCCGACACCGTAACATAATCGAAATTATCATGTGAGTCGCAGTTCAGAATCGTATTGTTATTACCACCCTTTTGCTGAATTCCTGTATCGCAATTGCCATACACATCAAGGTTTTCCATCAGATTATAAGAACCTGTATTCTGTATTCCCTTATATCCGGCATAACGTATTGTAAGACCTTTCACATGAATATAGTTATTTTTAAGCGATACGCCATTGCTACTATGCTTCTGATTTCTGAAATCCAATATCGGTTTCTCGCCGGGATAAGCCCCAACGAAAGTTCTTGAACTCTCTGATGTGCCTGCCTTCTGAATCGTAATTGTACTTGTCAAGTCATATTGCCCTCCGAGCAGAAATAAGGAGTCGCCGGAAGCGAGTTTACTAAGTCCCGATGATAAAGACATCGGAGCATCATAGCTTGTACCATTCCCCGTCCCTGTTGGTGACGCATAATACTTAGCTCCTGAAACATTAGTAACAACAGAACATACCAATATGGTTGCTGTTATAAAAGCATGATTCATTTTCATTTGATTTTTTGGTAAAATTAGTTTGATACGTTATAGTAGATTAGTCCTTTCAGGCTACAAATGTACAAATAAATTTATTTTCCGTCCAAATACAATATTTAAATAACAAAAAAATCAACGTAAACGTTATCTATCTGACAAAAAAGCTGATGTTTGATAAAAAAGAATTATCTTTGCACCTCACATTATATTAATTTTATGCACATTACAGAAATTCTATTCCTGGGCGGATTTGTCGTTTTCATCACCGCCATCTTATTGCTTGACATGCTCGTCATCGACCGCAAAGCCCATGTTGTATCAATCAAGGAAGCAGCATCGTGGACTGGTGTCTGGATTGCCTTAGCACTTTTGTTTTCGGTATTCCTTTGGTTTCATGGCGACATGGTACATGGTATTCACACATTCAGCGATCTGCAGGAAGTGTCGGGCAGATATGCTGCACACATACGTCTCGATCCCAGTGATTTTGAAGGTTCTCTTCAGAAATACCGCCACTATATGACGATATCTTACATATCGGGTTATCTGATTGAAAAGACGCTCTCTGTCGACAATCTGTTTGTGATGATGATGATTTTCGCATCGTTCGGAGTAAGCAAGATGGAATATCAAAGGGTGCTCAACTGGGGTATCCTTGGTGCCATCGTATTACGTTTCATATTTATTTTCATTGGAGCTGCCATTATCAACAAGTTCGACTGGGTCTTGCTCATTTTCGGTGTATTCCTTGTATATAGCGGTGTAAAGATGTATCTCGACCGCAACAAGAAAGAACAGATAGATGTAGAGCACCACCCGATGGTCAAGTTTCTTTCGCGCCATTTCAATGTTTATCCAAAGTTTGCCGGTGACAAGTTTTTTGTCAGGGCCCATAGAGTCAATGACAAAGAATTAGAATTGGTATCTCATTCCGCCGAGATTTCCGATACAGATAACAAGAAAGTTCACAACAAGAAAAGTCGCGCACTGCTCTGTATGACGCCCCTGTTTGTCACCGTACTGGTCATTGAGTTCAGCGACTTGATATTCGCATTCGACAGTATCCCGGCTGTATTCTCAGTATCACTCGACCCTTATGTGGTATTCTTCTCGAATATCTTCGCCATACTCGGGTTACGCGCCATGTTCTTCTTATTGGCCGCCATTGCCGATAAATTCCGTTATCTCAAGATTGGTGTCAGCGTACTCCTACTCTTCATCGGTATAAAGTTGCTCATTCATGAGTATGTAGAGATAGATTCTGTCATGTCACTTGTCTTCATTTTAGCCGTACTTGTTGTCAGCATCGCATTGTCTCTCATGATTCCGCAAAAGAAAAATGAATAAGAGAGGATGAATAAGACAGAACTTATATTATCGGAACTTGAATATCTGATAGATGAAGAGAAACGTATCATTTTGCCCCGTTTCTTCAAGACAGGCAAGGGTGAATACGGAGAAGGAGACCAGTTTTTGGGCGTTACGGTTCCTCGTATCAGAAGTGTGGCTTCAGTGCATCTGGATACAAGCACCCATGACATAGAGATTCTGCTGTCCTCACCATGGCATGAAGTAAGGATGTGCGGACTGATGATCATGGTAGAGAATTGTAAAAAGATAGGCAAGAAATCGTGGTTGAAGTCACATTCGCTTGATGACGGTGAACAAATACGTAAACATTACTTTGACCTTTACCTGAAGCACACAGACAGAATCAACAACTGGGACCTGGTAGATTTGACCGCACCGACAATTATTGGTGAGTATCTGTCGAGGCAAGAGAACCGTACGGCTGACAAGCAAGTCACAAAAGATTTTCTTTTTTCGTTAGCCGAAAGTTCCTTGTTATGGGAACAAAGGATTGCCGTCGTTTCCACATTCACGTTTATCCGCCAGAACGAATTCGATTATATTTACCTGCTGGCAGAAAAACTGCTCCATCATCCCCACGACCTCATGCAAAAGGCCATCGGGTGGATGCTTCGCGAAGCAGGTAAGCGCGACAAACCGATGCTGATGGATTTTCTGGACGACCATTATACCGAGATGCCCCGCACGATGCTCAGATATGCGATAGAGAAATTTTCGGATACGGAACGTGAATATTATATGAGAAAGGACAAATCCAAATAAGTTTATAAGTTCACCATCTCTATCGATTCCTTACCTGTCAGATGTTCTATGTCAAGCACGATGACGAACAGATGGCGGAAACTTTTTGCCATTTCCTTGCTACGGTTGCATTCATTCTCCTCAGGCGAATATTTGTCCATCAGCCATTGCATCGACTGGTAACGGACTTCATCGTCTTCGACGATATGTATTTTGCCAAAAGCTATCACACTTTGGAAATAAGTAGTAAACTCGGACGGTCTTACCTCATCTTGAGATATCACACAAAACGAAGCCTTATCACTTCGAGATATTGCATCTATCTTATGCCCACTTACTGCACTATGGAAAAATAAACGTCCTTCGTGATACACGTAACTGATTGGTACTGCATAAGGATAACCTTCATCACCATACAAAGCCAATACCCCGGAAGTCATACGATTCAGGATATCAATACACTTCTCCTTTGATAACTTCTGCCGTTTGCGGCGCATTTCTCTAAACATATTCTGTTATTTTAAACTGATTTTAATCCGATAATAGAAACGACAAGCAGTGCGATGAAAAACAGACGCGCAAAAGTAGCAGGTTCCTTAAAAAACAGAATACCCATTACCACAGTACCGACAGCCCCTATACCTGTCCATACAGGATAAGCTGTGCCAAGCGGAATGGTCTGTACCGCCTTTGATAACAAAAGCATACTCATAACAGTAGACACTGCGAAACCTGTCCACCATATTCCAATCCATACACCGGAAGCATCTCTTGCCTTACCCATGCAAAACGTAAAACTCATCTCGAATAGTCCAGCAATAATCAGTATTATCCAATTCATATTTTTGCTCCTTCATCAAATTTGTCACAAAATTAATGTAAAAATATCACTTTCCACTATACAAATGATAAAAAAGAGGATAAATTATTATCTTTGCAACAAGTTAAACAGTCGTATTTATGAAAAATCTAGCACTTGTCCTTTTAGCATTACTTTGTTGCTGTTGTCAGAAACCAAACGCACAGAATATGAATCGTAGTGAAAAGTATCAAACACGTGACGGGAAGGGAATAACATTCCATTTCTATGGTCACGCTTCACTGTCTATAGAGACAGACGGGAAATTCTTGTATTTCGACCCTGTGAGTCAGTATGGAGATTTTTCCAAAGGACCGAAAGCGAATGTCTTGTTTATCACCCACTGCCATTTCGACCATTTTGAGGCAGATGCCATCGATGCCCTTTCTACAAAGAGCACCACCATCCTGATCGATTCCACATCGGCTGCCACGATGAAAGGCAGGGCTGCCAAAGAAAGTACCGTCAAGGTGATGGCCCCGGGGAATACCGCCGATATTCTTGACGGTATACATGTGGAAGCGATTCCTGCATACAATATGACCGAAGGACATCTGCAATTTCATCCACGCGTGCGCAAAGATTGCGGATACATCCTTACCATCGGCGGTTCACGCATCTTAATCGCCGGCGATACCGAAAATACGCCTGAACTGAAAGCGCTGAAAAATATAGATATAGCCTTTCTACCCGTCAATCAACCGTATACGATGACCGTAGACCAGGCACTGGATGTCATCAAGGCTATACGTCCGAAGATATTCTATCCGTATCATTATGGCGGAACCAAGACCAAGACGGATATGAAACGGCTTGAGACGGAAGCCAAAGTCTATACGGATGTTCGCATCAAGGGGATGGAATAATGTCTATATCCGTCCGTTCAATAAGTATGATTATCCTGCAGCCAGGCATCATCGACAACGAACGAGAAAGAAGAGGCCTTTGTCGACTCTGAGAAGAATTTTCCGGAGTATTGGGTAATCATATTACGTTGTATAGGTATCTCATCGAACACCCGTTCATTGATGGCACCACTCGACGCATCCTGAGATGTGACAGTTATTTTCAACTGACCTTTTTCTTCATGGGGAAAGGTATAGACATCATATTGTGTCTGTTTGCCGTTCATCGTATCGTCAATCGTCCTCACCTCCGTCTGTCTTGAGTTGACACATCCATAACCGGTAAGGGCATTGAAGGTGCTGCTGCCTCCGGAATAATAAAACTTCATGGATTTCACTTTTTCCGGTTTCTCGTCTTCGGCTACAAGACGGAACATGGCCACCGCACGTTTCAGTTGCAGACTATATGTCTGTGTATCATCTACCGTGATATCAGCACAATAATAGAAGGTGTCTGTTACCTTGTTATCCGGGAAAGTAATCTTATCCGGTGATGTGATGGTGGCAGTTCCGTTGCAGTTATGGGCTATGACCACAACTTTATATGTCCCTTTTGCCAGACTTACAGCCAAGGTTCCGAAATTACTGTCGCCAAGCTTCTGACTCTCATTCTTCACCTTATCCGTACCACTGAATATGGCCAAGTTGATATACGTACATATCTTATCCGCCGCTACATTCGAGCGGGTTATCTTAGCCCCCTCACCAAAAGGTATCTGTTCCAACTTATCCAGACTGAATATTACCTTGACACCATTTTCCACTTTTTCTTTTTCTTTTACCGTATCGGCCGCATCATATTTCTCACAGGAAATGCATACGAGACTTGCAAGCATCATCATACCTGCTAAGATGTTTTTTATCTTCATC
>NZ_CALMHT010000180.1 GCF_937863835.1 uncultured Prevotella sp. | reverse complement strand
GCATCTATTTGGTCATTTAAATAAAATGACGTATTTTTGCAGAAAATGAGATATTAAATCAATAAAACATGGGATGTATAGGTAATATATTATGGCTTCTGTTCGGCGGACTTGCTACCGCCCTTGAGTATTTCGCTTCTGGTTTAGCCCTATGCTGTACCATCATTGGTATTCCGTTTGGCATTCAGGCATTCAAGCTAGGCATACTCTGTCTTTGGCCGTTCGGTTCACATGTGGCAAATTGTGCTGATGGTGGAGGTTGCATAGATACCATATTCAATATCATTTGGTTCTTTATAGGTGGTGTTTGGATATTCCTTACACACGTTCTCTTTGGCGTTCTGTTGTATATCACCATCATCGGTATTCCATGGGGGCAGATGAATTTCCGCCTCGCCCGTCTCGCTCTTTCACCCTTCGGAAAAACGATCGAATAATCCCGTAACCATACACTAAATATTAATAGCTATGAATAAACGGTCTATCATATTGGCAATTATAGCCATATTCATATTACTGTGTTATGCACAAACCGTAGGCATCATTCTGTTGTTTCTTTTTATCCCTTATTTTATATTTAAATGGCAGGACAAGAGGAAGGCTGCATCTGGAGTAGTAGAATCGCCTGATTTTAATACGCTGGAAGAAGTCACAGAGAAGTTGGGCGAGCCCAGCGACATTGTGACCTTAAGTGCTATTCATGGCAATGAGTTGACAGGAGTCATCCTCATTTACGACAATGCCCAACAAATGATTATCAATGGTAATACATATCCCTTTACAGATATCAAAGACATTTCTTATATCAATGGTGCCAATCCTTACGTTGCGGCAGAATATCAAGTCATTATCATAACCGTCAAGATGAAGATTCGTCTTGATGTAGGTTATGATAATCAGTATGCCTACGATATTGTCATTCAATTACGTAGCCATCTTGCCGGATGAAAAGATTGTGGGAATATAGACATTCCCCTAAGTAAGGATTGGTATATTCTACTTGGTCGTTGTGGAATCGTCTTTACCAAACATTCCTTTGATAAAACCACCAACAGTGGCACCTGTCTTGCGGATGCTTTTTTCTACAGAACCGACACCATTGCCTACTTTATTACTTACGGTATCACTGACATCTTCTGCATCATTACCTATCCGACGGGTACGATACTTAATGATACGGCGACGGTAACGACTTTTCAGTTCATTATATTTCTCTACCTGTTTAACAGTCATATTCTCCTTGTATGTCTTATACATAGAAGAAAAATGCTCATATACAGAGTCCAAAGACTCATACTGCGATTTGGTGATTGTCTTCTGTTTCTCGACACTGACCACGAAATCGTTATACTGTTCCAAATATTGAGCAGAAGTCATTTTCTGCTGACAAAAAGCCGTGGCACTTATACCCACGGACAATACGAATGATAATAAAATCCTTTTATTCATAGTTGATTGTACATTTATGATAATATCACTTGAAATTATTATTTATTAGTTAATTATTAATTGCATATCACTCATCATCCTCACCTCTTAATACAGGAAGCGAAATATGATATCTGACCGCACAGAACCTGATAAAACAAACCACTAGAAATGATAGCAGAACGGTTGTCTTGTTATCCATACCTATCCATGCACAAAACCAATATACCAGTCCTCCGGCAACACTTGCCATGGCATAGATATCCTTTTGAAAGATAAGTGGTACATTGTTGAGCAACACATCACGGATGACACCACCGGCAGCACCTGTAAGGCATCCCATAATGATAGCAATCCAATAGGGCTGACCGTAAGCTAGTGATTTCTGCAGACCGGCTATGGTAAACAGAGCCAGACCGAGCGTATCAAACACCAGCCAGGTAATATCCATTTTTTTCATGTACTTGGTAAACAATATAACGAAGACCAATGCTAATGCAGTCAGTATCATATATACTGGTGATGTCATCCAGAATGGCACCGCACCTAAAAGTACATCTCTGATTGTACCACCACCGATAGCCACAGCTATACCGCACACGTAACCACCAAACCAATCGTAATGCTTGGCGGCTGCAAGTCTGATTCCCGATATGGCAAAAGCAAATGTACCGACAAACTCAATAATCTGCTGAAGGGTAGATATAGCTAACTGGTCTGGCATATAGTGATTGTATTTATCTGTTTACAATATTGACCGGTTTACCGGCAATGAAGCTTTTGACATTATTGGTAGCGATATTCATCAACCTCAAACGTGCCTCTTTCGTAGCCCATGCGATATGCGGCGTTATAAATGCATTGGGTGCTTTGAGCAACGGATTGTCTTCACAGGGCGGTTCCTGACACATCACATCTGTGCCATATCCTCCCAGTTGTCCTGACTTCAACGCATCAGCTACAGCCTGTTCATCGACCAGCGGACCACGGCCGGTATTAATCAGGATGGCACCCGTCTTCATTTTAGATAACGTATCGACGTTGATCATATTGCGTGTCTCATCTGTAAGTGGACAATGTATAGTCAGTACATCACTGATTCCATACAGTCCGTCAAGTGTCGTCTTCTGTATCCCATCGGGAAGATCTGCGGAATTTTTAGTGGTATAGGCAAATACATCCATACCGAAATCACGGGCGATACGCGCTACCTTCATACCTATATTGCCGAGACCTACGATACCAATCGTTTTTCCTGCCAGTTCAGTAAGGTTGGTGTCCCAGTAGCAAAAATCATTGTTATAACTCCATCTGCCTTCTCTGTTTTTATCGGCATAATGCCCCACTCTGTTGGTGATATTGAGAATATGTGCGAAGGTCATCTGCACCACACTGTCCGAACTATAAGCCGGTATGTTCGTCACAATGATTCCTTGCTTATTGGCTGCTTTGAGATCAACGACATTGTAACCGGTAGCCAGCACTCCTATATATCTTAGTTTATCCAACTTACTGATAACAGCCGAGGATAATACAACTTTATTCGTAAGAATGATTTCCGCATCTTTACTTCTCTCCATGACATCTTCGGGTTTTGTGCGCGGATATACAACTACATCACCCAACTTCTCCATTGCATCCCATGACAAATCACCGGGATTCATTCCATAACCATCTAAAACTACAATTTTCATACTCATTTTCTTTTTACATCTTTATACATCTTCATTATATCTATCATGCCAACATGTTAACATCCTCTGATACAGTTTTTCTTCAGCGGGTGAATGTTGGGCATGCCATATTCTTACATTCTTCAGATTATCGGGCAAGTATTGCTGTTCGGTAAAATGACCGGGATAATCGTGGGGATATTTGTATCCGTCGTGGTAACCCAGTTCGGCCATCAACTTGGTAGGTGCATTCCTGATAGGCAACGGTACAGGGGAATTGCCATTCTCTCGTACAATCTGCAAAGCAGTGTCTATACCTAGATAAGCAGAATTGCTCTTAGGGCTGGTGGCAAGATAAACAGTAGCTTCAGCCAGCGGTATTCTGCCTTCTGGCCAACCGATCTTCATCACAGCATCGAATGCTGCATTGGCCAACAACAAGGCATTGGGATTGGCCAGTCCTACGTCCTCGGAAGCACTGATGACCAGGCGACGGGCGATAAACTGCGGATCTTCACCACCTTCTATCATACGGGCCAACCAATAGAGGGCTGCATCGGGATCAGAACCTCTAATGCTCTTAATAAAAGCGGAAATGATATCATAATGCATTTCTCCGTCCTTATCATAAGCCAAAGGGTTCTGTTGCAGTCTATTTACGACAACTTCGTCATTAATGACAATCGTTCTGTCACTGGAAGCATCAACCACAAGTTCCAGTATATTAAGCAGTTTACGGGCATCACCTCCACTATATCTTAAAAGAGCGTCGGTCTCATCCAGACGGATATCCAACTCCTTCAATTCTTCGTCTTGTGTTATCGCCCTGTCCAACAATGTCAGTAAATCATCCTTTTCAAGAGATTTCAGCACATAGAGTTGACAACGTGACAACAACGGACGTATCACCTCGAACGACGGATTTTCCGTCGTGGCACCGATCAGTGTAACGATACCTTTTTCTACAGCGCCGAGTAGAGAGTCCTGTTGACTTTTACTGAAACGATGAATCTCGTCAATGAAAAGAATAGGACTGGCGGATGTATTGAAGAAGCGGTTGTTCTTAGCCTTGTCTATTACATCGCGCACATCCTTGACGCCGCTGGTTACTGCACTCAATGTATAAAAAGGAGTTTCGAGTTTATTGGCAATAATCTGTGCCAAAGTCGTTTTGCCCACGCCGGGAGGTCCCCATAGTATAAATGAAGAAATGTGTCCCGTATCAATCATCTTACGGAGCACAGCCCCCTCGCCTACCAAATGTCTCTGACCGATATATTCGTCGAGAGTGCGGGGTCTCATTCTTTCTGCTAATGGTTTTGCCATAAATATCCAGTGCAAAAATAAAAAATTAATAGCAGATAGAAAAATTTATGTAGGAAAACTTGTGAATAAAAAATAAAGTATATACTTTTGCAAAAATATTGGGTATTAGTATATCCGAAAATATAGTAGGACAACCGAGAGTAAAATGAAAGTAACCATATTACAAAAGGATATAACGTGGGCTGATGCTAAAGCGAACATCGCTGATGCGGAGCGTCTGATAAAGGCTGCTCCCAGGTCTGACTTATATGTCCTACCAGAAATGTGGACCACGGGGTTTGCCACCGTGCCATTTGATATATCCGAAGATATCGATCATAGCATTTCGCTCGACTGGATGGTCAACGAGGCTCAATCCATTCACAGCGCATTGGCTGGCAGCCTTTCGGTTAAGGCCGACGGCAAATATCGCAACAGATTATATTTCGTCTATCCTGACGGCCATTACAAATACTACGACAAGCATCATCTATTCAAATATGGTGGTGAAGACAAGTACTACACACAGGGCGAAGTCAGAGTAGTTGTGGAATATGATGGTATGCGTTTTCTGTTGGCGACATGCTTTGATCTCAGGTTTCCCGAGTGGCTGCGCAACTTCAATGACTACGACTGTATCCTACTGGTAGCCAACTGGCCTGAATCCAGACAGAATGCATGGCAAATACTACTGAGGGCCAGGGCTATAGAAAACCAATGTTATGTAGTCGGAGCAAACAGAGTCGGTGATGATGAATTTTGCCATTATATCGGCAACAGCGCCGTCGTTGATGCTTATGGGCATACGATAGGCAGATGTACGCGGCAGACCAATACGACGGTTACCTGCGACATCAGCATGGAGGAACTGAATCATTTCAGAAACCGATTTAACATTATAAATGACAGAGATAATTATACATTTGATAAAATAATAATATAAAGATAATATGAAACAATCATCTAAAAAAACATTAACTCTTAAAACAATTAATAAGAGCAATATTTGGGATGTTCAGGAAAATGATATCTTCCGTATGTGGCAATCAGCAGAAAAGGACGCTGACATCAAAGACAATACCCGTCATTATACTGATATTATCAGTTCTGCTTTTGATATTGAAATTTTGAAAATCGACAAACCCGAGATCCGCAAGAAGTTTGAAGAACGCGGATTCAAAATCGGACAAATTAAGTTTGACGATAATAATAAAGTGACATGGGCAGTGAAGAAACGTCCGATTCTCAGAGTGACCGACCTGACTTATGAGAACATACGTCATATTTCGGCAGCTAAACTGCTGGAGGTCATAGACCGCAACTTCGGTGGCGGATGGGAGTCGTTATCTCAGAGTATCCGTGACATTATCGAAAGTGGATTCGATGTCAGCACATCCACACTGCCTAAAGACTGCGTACATAGTGGTATGTATCAAAGAAAAGTGGCTGACGGTTTTGAAGTTTTGGAAATATCCAAAGGCAACTGGGTTGAATCTATCTTTGCTAAAGAGAAACCGGAAATGGAACGACCTAAACTGAAAATCGAGAAACGTGATGAAGACGAAATTCCTGATGACGAACACATAGAAGAGGAAGAAGAGGAACAGGAAGAAGAACCGAACTTTGACGACTCTATTGATGAGGATACTTATAGAACAACATTTGATATCGGTGCCGACCCCAACGGGGAAGCGGAAGAAATTTCCGACTTGGACGAAGAAGAATAATAAATAAGCCGGACTGTTCTAGGTCCGGCTTATTTATTTGTTATATATCTACTGTGATGATTTTCAAATCTTTGTTGTCACTGCTGCTACCTACCATAATCTGATATGAACCGGGCACGACTTTCATCGTATTGCTTTTGACATCCCACATTTCGAAACATTTTCTTGGTAAATCTATGGTGATGTCTTTGGTTTCTTTCGATTTCAAACCAACTTTAGAATAACCACGAAGTGTCTTCAATGGACCATCTTTATCTGCAACATTCTTAATATAGACCTGAACAGTCTCATAGCCGTCTCTGTTTCCTTTATTGGAAATAGAAACTGTCACCTTTCCCTTTTTAATATCGTATTTGGGTTTGGATATTACAAAATCCGTATAACTGAGTCCATAACCGAATGGATAGAGCGCTTCACCTTTGAAATAACGATATGTTCTGCCTGTCATACGGTAATCCTCATAATCGGGCAACTGCTTTACATCTTTATAAAAAGTAATCGGCAATTTCCCCGATGGATTGTAATCACCAAAGAGGACATCGGCTACTGCCGTGCCACCTTGTTCCCCAGCATACCATGCCTGAAGAATTGCATCCGCATGATGCGTCTCCGGTTCAAGTCCCATAGCAGACCCACTGCAGTTGATATAAACCACACGCTTCCCCGCCTGATGAAGCATTGCTATCATCTGTCGCTGAACTTCTGGTAATTCAATATCTGTACGGTCACCGCCTTTAAAACCGGGAAGATCTACTTTCATTTCTTCACCTTCCAGTTTTGGCGAAATGCCTCCAACATAGATGACAGCATCCGCATCACCTACTTTTGCCAATATATCCGCGTTTGTCAGTTGTATCTTTCTGAGAACATCAAACTGTATCACAGCACTACCGTCTATCTGAACGTAATCCAATTGTATATTATACTTCTGCCCCTCTTTTACATTCACATTACATTCTTTTGTCATCACACGTTGTTTGCCTTTCCACAGATTGGCCAAGGTATCACCGTTAACAATCAGACGATAACCATCGTCACCGGAAACGCGGAATGTGACAGATTCTGTTTTTTGAGGAACAAAGACACCAGTGTATCTGGCAGAGAAATTATTCAGGGTCACGCCTGGTGCAAATACAGTGGCACCGCCATTGTCCTGATGAACAGGTTCTCTGAATTGCATTTGTGCTACCGGAGCACCATCCAAATATGTGTTGTTGAAATATTCAGCTGTAAGTCCACGCTGTCCATTCGCCGTTTCCACTTCATTATAAAGACTCGTTTCGCCCTCATTCCGAGTAAGACCGCAGCCGTCGATATATTTCACATTCACCGTCTTATTCTTTATGCCATCCAGAATCGTAACCGTCTCCGTCGGGTAACCGCTATAATTGCCCCACATCATTGTAGAATCTGTGGCATTGGCACCCATCACGACGATTTTCATATTTTTATTCAAAGGCAGGATATTATTCCTGTTTTGTAATAACACCATCTCTTCACGTGCCATCTGCAAAGCCAGTTGTTTGTGTTCTTTACTTGCTATGACCGACTCCGGAATCTTAGTCCACTCGTTGAGTGAATCAGGATCAAAATCACCTAGTTCAAAACGGGCCTTTAACAACCTTTTCAGACTCACGTCTATTTCTTTCTCGGATATATCACCGTTCTTCACTGCTTCAGGCAATTTGAGATAATTCCCTCCACATTCGGTATCCGTACCACTTCTTACAGCTTTGACAGATGCCGATACAGCATTGGCGGATACTCCATGGCGACCTTTTTCCCAAAAATCACTTACAGCACCGCAGTCACTTGTCACAAGACCTTTAAAATGCCACTCGTTACGGAGAATCTGTTGAAGATACCTGTTGTTGCCACAACAAGGCTCGCCGTCAATACGTTGATATGCGCACATCACCTCTTTCACATGACCGTCTTCCACCAATGATTTGAACGCGGGAAGATAAGTTTCCCATAAATCCCTTTCAGGCAAATTCTCTATATTAAAAGAATGCCTGTTCCATTCCGGTCCACTATGTACGGCAAAATGTTTGGCGCAAGCCAATAATTTAGTATATCTGTGACCCTCGGGACCCTGCAGACCTCTAACAACGGCTAGTCCCATACGAGTAGTGAGATATGGATCTTCACCATAAGTCTCTTGACCTCTGCCCCATCTCGGGTCACGGAAAATATTAATATTCGGAGTCCAGAAAGACAATCCCTGATAACGTCTCAATACGCCTGTTTTTCTGGCTAAAGTATTCTTTACTCTCGCTTCGTCGCTTACGGCTTCATAAATTCTATACAGCAAATCATCGTCAAAAGATGCGGCCATTCCAATCGTTGCAGGAAAGACCGTGGCGTAACCGTTTCTGCCAACTCCATGCAGTCCCTCGCTCCACCATTCAAAAGAAGGTATTCCCAGGCGTGCTATCGACGGAGATGCATTGCACATCAACGTGGCTTTTTCATCCAACGTCAGTCTGCCGCATAAATCAGTTGCCCTTTCCTCTGGTGACAAATGAATGTTCTGATAGGGCAATTGTGCATTTATGGTAAGAGCACAAAAGAATAACGCAGACAAAATTGTTTGTTTTTTAGTTTGTTTTCTCATAAGTATATCAATATAATAGTTTTAATTTTTATAGGCATCTTCACCTATCTGCTCATGACTGCCTATCGTAAGTTTGCGTAAATCATAATATGACCCATTATATATATTAAAATCGACATATCCCCTAATACCAGGCAGTTTACCGCAATCGGTATGCTGCCAGAATTTCCATTCTCCATTATACTCGACCTTCTGAACATAATAGTGCGCTATCCAATATGGATACTGATCAAAGACAGCATCGTTCAGATAAGTGGTCTTAAACTTATAATATGTATATATGATTGGTTTTACATGGTACTTATCCTCAACAATATGCAGCCATGTAAGGACACTCTCCTTAAATTCTTCATTGGTTTGTGTCTTAGATTTATGTTCAATATCCAATACAGGAGGTAAATCACCTTCTTCCAGATGAACTTGTTTGAGAAAATAAGCTGCCTGATTACGTGCGGATGATTTGGTACTCCAGAAATGGTATGCTCCGCGTATAAAACCGTACTCTTTAGCTTGATAGAAATTATCATTGAAATTATCATCCAGAGAACTGGTTCCTTCTGTAGCTTTTATGACGACAAACCGTATCGGACATCTATCAATCATGGCATCTTTCAGTTTCTCCCAATCGATTGTGCCCTGATAATGACTGATATCTATACCATGGATTTCATATCCTTCAGGATAATCCACATCGCCATATAAGGCCCGCCAACGAAATCCTGTAGGTCCGACAAAAAAGAAATAGAAAGCCCAAATGTAACCTAAAACAATCAGTCCTCCTCCCAACCACCATGTCCATGTAGGAAGATGCTGCAACAGTCGAAGAATAAATCCGGGACGTTTATGACGAACAGGAGATCTGTACCCACTGCGATGATACGTAGTAGAACGGCGTTTAGTATTTGTTCGTTTGGTAGTTCCGGTCATTAGATTTATTATTAATGAGGGCATGTCAAATATGGCATACCCTCATCATTAATTATTTCTGCTCAATAGCAAGAGTCCTGGTCGGTTGGTCGCAGACTTCTGTCGGACCCCAATACTGAATTGGACCAGGATAAACAAAGCAGGTGTTTTTAGCCCATTCGTCACGTTTTGCGGCAAAGGCCTTGAATGGTTTACCATCAAGTTCCACAAGCGCTTTACGTATTACAGGCTTCATTTCACCATTACGTTTCTCCATGTTCATCATCATAGTGATTGGCACACCTCCGGCAATCCATTGGTCAGCTGGCGCTGTCGTATTCTTAACAATAGCCATATAACCTGTTTTGTCATTAGCGATCAGTTGTGCAGCACTTGTTCCCAATGCATAACAATAGTCAGCATCAAAGTTGGATGGAGCAGCGCAACGTCCTTCGTAGCCGAAGAAATGATGTTGAGCGGCAAATTTACCTACATACTTACCTTCTTTAGCCCAATCTGCAAGTTTAGCTTCACACATATCAGAGATAAGTTTTTCTGTTTCAATCAGTGAAACCTGTACGTTTCCGTGAGGGTCACGGTCTAATGACAATTGACGTGCGACACCCTCTGGCAATGTCTCGAATGTTTCCTTATTGGCAGCGCTCAAGTGAGCGATGATATATTCGCGCTGAGCATCTTTGTCTAGGTCTTTGTAATCCTTACCATGGGCAGCGAGCAAGTCATTCAGTTCCTGTATCAGTCGTCCGATAGCAGGTACGAACTCGATCAGTCCCTCTGGTATGATGACTGTACCGAAATTCCATCCTTTGCTGGCACGATATGCGATAGCACTGCAAACCTGCTCAACAATTTGATTAAGGGTCATATCCTTGGCTTCAACCTCTTCTGAAACGAGACAGATGTTTGGCTGACACTGCAATGCGCACTCAAGAGCAATATGACTTGCTGAACGGCCCATCACCTTAATAAAATGCCAATATTTACGGGCTGAGTTGCAGTCGCGCTCGATATTACCGATGAGTTCTGAATATGTTTTGGTTGCTGTATCAAAACCGAAAGAAGTCTCGATCTGATCATTTTTGAGGTCACCGTCGATAGTCTTAGGACAACCGATTACCTGTACACCATATTTCTTTGCAGCATAATATTCTGCCAATACGCAGGCATTCGTGTTAGAGTCATCACCACCTATTATAACAATAGCTTTGATATCCAATTCACGAATAATCTTCAATCCCTTTTCAAATTGATCTTCCTTTTCCAGTTTGGTACGACCTGAACCGATAATATCGAATCCGCCGGTATTACGGTAATCAGACAGAAAATCCTCTGTTATTTCAATATATTTATGATCAACAAGACCACCAGGTCCCATCAGGAATCCGAACAGTCTGTTTTTAGAATTTAGTTTTTTAATTTCATCAAACAGTCCACTGATCACATTATGACCGCCAGGAGCCTGACCACCACTGAGGATCACACCTACGTTCATAGCTTTCTGATTAGCTTCGTTACCCGGAACAAATTCCACCAACGGCATCCCATAAGTATTCGGGAATAATTTTTTGATTTCATCTTGGTTGTCCACACTTTGTGTAGGAGCACCTTCTTTTACCTTTACTGCACCTTGAAGAGCCTTAGGCAACTTTGGCTGATAAGCAGATCTTGCCTTTTGCAATGCGCTTTTTTCCATAATTTTTTAAGTTAATAATATATGAATAATGAATTAATGTTCAATTCTAAGTTGCAAATTTACTATTTTTCCATGATAAAACATAAAGAAAAAGGGCAAAAAGCAAAAATTAAATCTTTTTTCCCATTAATATTCTTGCATATTCAAGTTTTTTGTTATCTTTGCTATATAAAATCTATGAAAGGAGTAATTTAATATGACTAACAAGAAAGATCTCAAGAAGACTATCAATTACATCTGCAGTGATTTATTTGCAGAATGTGTTGCTGCGTCGCTTTACGGAAACAATCCGCCGAAAGAGAATGTAGACGCTTTACTAACCAGTATTTTACAGATTCACAGTGATTTTGTACGTCGGATTTCTCATGTTGAACCTGGAATAGAACAAAAGGTCTATTTCAAACGTCTGATAAGTGATTTTAATAAGCATATAGATGAGTTAATTGATCAAATTAATAATCTAGTATAGGATTTGGTATATGATAAAAAAACTATGTCGCTGGATATTATATAGACTTTGGGGGTGGAAAAAGGATGTAACTTTAACCCACCCCGACAAATTTATTTTATGTTTGGCCCCGCATACTTCCAATTGGGATCTCATATTGGGGTTGCTGTATTCAGGTGCAGAAGGATTCCAATGTAATTTCTTGATGAAGAAAGAATGGTTTTTCTGGCCTTTGGGTGTTGTGTTTAAAAAACTGGGTGGCATACCTGTATGGCGGTCGAAGCATACGAGTATGACGGATAATCTTGCGGCTACGGCTGAACAAAGCAAGAGTTTTCATCTTTGTATCACCCCGGAAGGCACACGCTCTATGAATACGGAATGGAAAAAAGGATTCTATTATATTGCATTAAAAGCAAAGATTCCCATTATATTATATGGTGTAGATTATGATAAGAAAATGATAACCTGCACAAAGAGTATAATGCCTACAGGTGACATAGACAAGGATATGCGCGATATCAAACTTTATTTCAAGGATTTCTCGGGCAAGTACCCCGAAAAATTCAGTATCGGTGAAATATAAAGAGTATGAAAAGGACATTATACATCATAATCATATTATTATCAGCCATTGTATCCAATGTGTTTGCTCAGGACAGTCCTGAGATAAAAAATCAATGGGGTGATGTTGATTATGATGGTGCGCCCTGGGTAAAGAACGTTTCTCTGCCATACAAGATAAACAGAGGTTTACAGAACAGACATATTTCTATATGGGCTTCTCATGGAAGGTATTATAATATATCCCAAAACAGATGGTTATGGCAACGCCCAAATCTGTTTTGTACAAACGAAGATTTGTTTACACAGACGATAGTTGTTCCATACCTCATTCCGATGTTGGAAAAAGCGGGGGCTGTCGTTTTCACACCCCGCGAACGTGACTGGCAAAAGAATGAAATTATTGTTGACAATGACGACAAAGACAGTCGCCAATATTCAGAGATTACCTATAACAATAAAGAATGGTTGACTACTGAATACAAGGGATTCGCAAAACATGACAGTGCTTATGCTGACAATGAAAATCCATTCGAAGCCGGTACGGCAAGAATGAACAAAACGACCCATAGCAAAACAAACTGTAGTAAAATCATCTATCAGCCTTCTTTCCCTGAAAGTGGCAGATATGCCGTATATGTCAGTTATCAGACCATACCCGAGAGCATAGACGATGCTCAATATATCGTATATCACAAAGGACAGTCGACCAATATCAATGTCAACCAACAGATGGGTGGCGGTACATGGGTGTATATCGGTACATTCGAATTTGATAAGGGATGTAGTCAATACAACTGTGTAGTACTGACAAACCATAGTGATGACCGTGGCATCGTTACGGCTGATGCTGTAAGATTCGGTGGCGGTATGGGGAATATTCAACGCGGTGGACAAACCAGCGGACTGCCCCGCTGTCTGGAAGGTGCCCGCTATTATGCTCAATGGGCAGGTATGCCATATCAGGTATATAGTTCGAAGAAAGGTACCGATGATTATGGTGATGATATCAATACACGTTCTTATATGACCAATTATCTGGGAGGCGGTTCGGTGTATATGCCTTCGATAGAAGGTAAAAAGGTGCCTTTTGAACTGTCGCTTGCCATACATAGTGACGCAGGATACAGAACGGACATGAAATCGATGATCGGTTCACTGGCTATCTGTACAACTGAGTTTAATGACGGCGTATTAAATTCCGGTGTATCAAGAATGATGTCGAAAGATTTTGCTGATATGCTGTTGAACAATGTACAGAACGACCTGACGCACAAGTATAAAAGGTGGATAAAACGAGAGGTATACGACAAGAATTATTCAGAAACACGTATACCTGAAGTTCCGTCTGCTATTCTGGAAACGATGTCGCATCAGAATTTTCCTGATATGATCATGGGACAGGATCCTAATTTCCGTTTCTATATGGCTCGATCGATATATAAGACTATAACTAAATTTATCGCCAGTGAGCATGATGAGAAATATAATATCACGCCTCTTGCTCCTGATAATTTCAGAATAGAATTCAAAAAGGATAATAAGATCAAATTATCATGGAATGAAGTGACCGATCCTGAAGAACCGACATCAAGACCTACCGGTTATCTGTTATATATCGCGGCAGGCAGTTCTGATTTTGATAATGGTACTTATATCAAAGGTGATCATGATTATGAAATGAAACTGGAACCTGGTTTGCTCTATCATTTTAAGGTAAGTGCAGTCAATAAAGGCGGCGAAAGTTTTGCGACAGAAGTTCTTTCTGCCTATTATAATCCTCTGGCTACCAAGACGATCATGATAATAAACGGTTTTCATCGTCTTTCATCCCCGGCTATCCTCAATGACAGTATCAGACAGGGATTTGATATGGATTCTGATCCAGGTGTAAGTGATGGGACGACCGTCGGTTATTGCGGCAGACAAACCAACTTTGACACAAGTATGATAGGTAAATCCGACGGACTTGGATATAGCAGTGATGAACTGACCGGTAAATTTATCGTCGGAAATACGTTTGATTATGTAAAAACTCATGCGGAAGCTATTGCAAGTATGACAGACTATAATATTGTCAGTTGTTCGAGTCTAGCTGTTGAATCAGGTCTTGTCGCATTAAACAAATATGCCTTACTTGATATGATTCTTGGACAGGAAAAGGATGACAGACACAGCCTGGAATATTACAAGACGTTCAAATCATCCATGCAGGCTAAGCTTCAGGATTATACATCAAGAGGCGGCAGGTTATTTGTAAGCGGTTCATACGTGGGATCGGACATGAATTCGGATAAAGACAAATCTTTTATAGCAAATGTATTGAAAATAAGTTGTGATTCCACAGAACTGGTCAACAGAAATGATACTGTGAGAGGATTGGATAATACATTCACTATATACAAAGAAATAAACGAAGAACATTACGCATCCACATCATCCGATATAATAAATCCGATATCCCCGGCATTTTGTGCGATGCAATATTCTGATACATTACCAGCCGGTGTCGCATACAAAGGCAATGATTACAGTTGCTTCACCATGGGATTCCCATTCGAATGTATAAAGGATGAGACAGTAAGAAAAACAATTATGAAGGGAATAATAAAGTACCTTTTAAAATAAAAACCTTTAATACCTAAAATTATGTACAAAATTCAAGCAAACGTTTCTGGAACCAGAAGCATCACAGTGAAAGACGAACATCTTCGTACTATCGAAAGATTTGATCTGTTTAAGGGACTCATAGACAGTAATGGATATGTAGACGAACAGGTCTTGGACAAACTGAGACTTAATATTCGCGCGCTTCTCGAATCAGAGGCGGGGAAACACAAGGAACTTCTTGACTTATGTCTTGATGTTATTTACAATTCAAATATGAAAGCATACGGACTTCAACAGTTGGTATTGCTGTTCATTAATTGGAAAAACAAACAGGAGTGCAGTGGCATTGATTGTACAATCAGAGCCGTACAAGGTACTCCGTTCAATTAATTAGATGAAAGAATACAGACTGACAGATTGGTTACCAACAACAAAAAAGGAAGTGGAGTTGAGAGGATGGTCGGAATTGGACATCATCCTCTTCTCTGCTGACGCATACGTAGACCACCCATCATTCGGAGCTGCCGTAATTGGTCGTACATTAGAGGCTCAAGGTTATAAAGTAGCAATCGTTCCACAACCTGACTGGCATGGCGATTTCAGAGACTTTAAAAAACTTGGTCGGCCACGACTCTTTTTTGGCATCGCTCCGGGATGTATGGATTCTATGGTCAACAAATATACCGCCAACAGGCGGTTACGCTCAGAAGACGCTTATAGTCCGGACGGGCGGCATGACTGTCGTCCTGAATATCCTACTATAGTCTATTCCAATATACTCAGGAATCTATATCCGGATGTGCCTATTATTCTTGGAGGTATAGAGGCGTCGATGCGTCGGCTTACTCATTACGATTATTGGCAAGACAAACTCATGCGCTGCATATTGTGCGATTCTAAAGCTGATATGATTATATACGGTATGGGTGAAAAACCGATTGTTCAACTCTGTGAAAAATTATCGTCAGGTGTTGCAGTGAAGGATATAAGAGATATTCCCCAGACGGTATATCTGTCAAAGAAAGAAGATATACCCGAAGGTATCAATGACAATGATATCGTTCTCCATTCTCACGAAGAATGTCTCCATGACAAAAAGGCTGAAGCGGAAAACTTCAGACATATAGAGGAAGAGTCGAATAAGATGCATGCCCAAAGACTTATACAGGAAGTAGATGGACTGTTTGCTGTAGTAAACCCTCCTTATCCTCCATTGACAACCGAAGAACTGGACACTTCTTTCGAATATCCTTATACGCGTCTGCCCCATCCCAAATATAAAGGCAAACGTATTCCGGCTTATGATATGATTAAATTCTCTGTCAACATTCACAGAGGATGTTTCGGTGGATGCGCATTTTGCACCATCAGTGCACACCAAGGTAAATTTATCTCTTGCCGCAGTAAGGAAAGTATTGTAAACGAGGTGAAGAAAGTGATGGAACTTCCCGACTTTAAAGGTTATCTCTCCGATTTGGGTGGACCGTCCGCCAATATGTACGGTATGGCTGGCCACAATAAGAATATATGCGAGAAATGTAAACGCCCCAGTTGTATCAATCCGCAGATCTGTCCGAATCTAGATACCGATCATACCCGTCTACTCGACATATACCATACCGTGGATGCGATACCGGGCATCAAGAAGAGTTTTATCGGTAGTGGTGTGCGTTACGATCTACTGTTGTACAAAAGTAAAGACGAGCATGCCAACGAAGCTGCGCGTAAATATACTAAAGAACTGATTTGCAAGCATGTAAGCGGACGACTTAAAGTAGCCCCTGAACATACCAGCGACAAGGTATTACACCTGATGCGCAAACCAAGTTTTAAACAGTTTGAGGAATTCAAACAAGTCTTTGACAAGATCAATAAAGAAGAGAATCTCAGGGAACAACTGATTCCCTATTTCATCAGCAGTCACCCGGGGTGTAAAGAAGCAGATATGGCGGAACTCGCTGCGATTACCAAACGTCTTGATTTTCATTTGGAACAGGTACAGGACTTTACCCCTACTCCGATGACAGTCAGTACAGAAACATGGTATACAGGTTTCGACCCATATACACTGGAACCCGTGTTCAGCGCCAAGACTCCACGTGAAAAATTGGCACAGCGACAGTTCTTTTTCTGGTATAAACCTGAAGAACGGCGCAATATCGAAAACGAACTGCGTAAGATAGGACGTACAGACATCATCCCTTTGTTATATAGCGGAAATGGCAGGTCAAATACATTCGACTCAAGAAACAACATGAACAATGATAATCGAGCAGCAAATAACAGGAAAGATCAGTCAGCAGAAATGCGAAGACGGGATCGTAACGACCGAAAATTTCATAGCGGTAATAGACGGAAGTACGAGTAAGACATCCACTCGTTTCTGTCAAAATATGAGCAACGGTCAATACTGTATGCAGAATATCTCAGAAGTCATCGAGCACCTGAAAAAAGACTGTGACGTTCAAACATTCTGTTCTATAGCTACAGACAGGATCATGAAGGCATATCAAGACAAAGGCATCATCCCAGAGATGAAGCAATATCCTCACCAGCGTACCACAGCGAGTGCTATCTGTTATAGTAAAACAAGGAAAGAGATATGGATGGTTGGCGATTGTCAATGTCTTATCAATGGCCAACTTTACGATAATCCCAAACCTACAGAAACAGAGAATGCGTCTAAACGTAGTGATTTCATACGGAAATCCATAGCTGAAGGTGTGACAATAACCGAATTGCGGAAACACGACACAGGAAGAGACTATATATATGATGATCTGATAACTGCGACACAACGACAAAACATTGATTATGCTGTGATTGACGGCTTTTCGGTACCCATGGAAAAGATTAAGATTCTACATGTAAACGAAAACGACGAAATCGTATTGGCTTCAGACGGCTATCCGATATTAAAGTCATCCCTAGATGAAAGTGAAAAGGCACTAACTGACATTTTACAGCAAGACCCTTTGTGCTACCTCCATTTTAAAGCTACGAAAGGATGGATGCTAGGTAACAAATCATTTGATGACCGGGCTTACATACGGTTTCGTATATAACTAAAACGTAAGTACTTTAAACCAATCATGAAGAACTCCCGCATACTGGTTTTGAGAATCGGAAACCATAATGATTGTTTGTTTCCCGTTTTTCAATTTCGGTCCCAGGCACATTCCTTCGTAATTTGCTATTTTATAATTGAAAAGCGACAAGGATGTCTTGAATTGACAAACGAGATTTTTACCCTCTGTTCCCGGTTTAATCTGATATAACTTACAGTTTACGAACGAACCTAATTTGGATGACGGTACATAAAACTCTCTTTCCAGGACGAGAAGACTTCCATCATCAAGAGCGAGCATTTCACTTACACCCATCGCATAATTCGCAGCGGATGATTTGGCTTCGGGAACATCCATACGATATATGATATGTTGACCGGGCTGCAGAGAATCATTGAAAGACTGTATCCGAATTAAATTTTGTACCTTGTTAGTAGGACTGGCAGGTTGTCCGTCAATAGAAAGAGGACATTCATTGGCAATCCAAAAAGTATGGGTCGAATCATTGTACGTAAGCGACTCAAAACCGGAATTAGGTGCAATCGTCTTGTAAATCTGAGGTATTGCCAGACTACGCCCTGTCGGTCTGCCATCCAATGCATATTGAAGTATAACATTATCACTTTCGCCACTGATATAAATTGTGCTGTCAGAAGTTCTGAATGCTATTCCCTCTTCATCTCTGTTAGACATTCCACTTACGACAAATCGTACAAATTCTACATTATTAATTTTCCCTTGTACCGAATCAATGTCTATTTTGAATACATAATATCCGTCTACGGGCGATTTATCATTGACGATGCCATACAGATTATCGCTGATATGCACGATACCGCTATAGTTGCCTGCCGGTACACTTTTAGGAAAAGTCTGCTGGTTGAGTGCATTCACCTTAATAGGGTATGTAGACACTTTTGCTACCAATGCTACTGGTAGTATAAAGAAAAAAAGCAAAACTATAACTTTTCGTTTCATAATGTATTTCTATAATTTATGGCAAAGATAGATATTTTTATTCATTTCAGAGCATGATTAGCTGGCAAAATACTTATCAGTTATTATTACCTTTACAAGATTATACTTTTTGCTGATGCGGTTTCAACTTCATCATATCAGCCGGAATTGATTTCAGAATGCTTTCCGTAATCAACTTAAGGATAGACTTACGGATGAAGTTTCTGCGAGTGATGATGATGGTATGTCGTGTGGGAGTTGGGATGGCAAACGAACGCACTAGTTTGCGCTTATCTTCAGTCAGTTGCTTCACGGCAAGTTCGGGGATGAAGGTCACGCCTCTGCCGCCTTCCACCATGCGCATAAAAGTCTCCAGACTACCTAAGCGATAAGCTCGTTCACTTCTTGCTGCATGCTTGAGATTGCAGAACTTCTGCAACTGTTGACTCATGCAGTGACCTTCGCCTAAAAGCCAGAGAAATTCTCCGTTCAGATCCTTGTCCTTGATCTTGTCATAACTGATAAGTTTGTCTTCGGGGGATACATATACGAAGAGTTCCTCATAGTATAAATCCGTCTTTTCAAAATTATCCATATCGTCCAGGTCTGCCACGATACCGGCATCAATATCGCCTGTACGGATAGCCTCCTTAATATCCTCCGTCTTCATATCTGTAATCCTGATATCCATTTCGGGGTGATTGTTGGCCAGTTGGGGGAAAAAACGGGGTATGAGATACGGGGCAATGGTGGGGATGATGCCTAGATTGAACGTACCTTCGAACGAGTTTTTCTGTTCGTATACGATATCCTTGATATGTCGGGCACTGTACAATGCCTTCCGTGCCTGTTCCAGAACCAATAGTCCGATTTTGGTGGGTTCCAGGGGATGCACAGTGCGGTCAAGCAGTTTCACGCCTAGTTCTTCTTCCAACTTCTGAATCATGGCGCTCAGTGTTGGTTGAGTCACGTTGCAGTAGTCGGCTGCCTTGCCGAAATGGCGGAAGCGGTCCACTGCGATGAGGTATTCCAATTGTTGCAAACTCATAATCTGATATATTTTGGGGGTAAAGATATGAAGAAAAAATAAAATCGAGCGAGAAGCAGGGAATTTTTTTTGCCACCATATCGTTATTATATCAAAAAAGAAGTATATTTGCATCATTATCTTTAATATTGCAATATTATGTATGTAAGAAAACACCTTTGGATTTGACTTGCAGAATCAAAATCACATATCCTGATGTCTATTCTCAAGTCTTTAATTTACTATGGAATAGCAATTAATGAGAAAATTAAAACTAATAAAAATAGCCACATGAACGAAGTCTCTAAAGAAATAACAAAGCAGTTGCAGGCTTACATTGATGAGCTGGTAAAGCACGGGCAATCACCGAGTTTGAGCGATTTGAATATGTTTCTTCAAAAAAGGACAGAAGAACAGAATATTAAGCCACAAGAAAGGTTTCATGGCTTCTCGCCCGTTCAAATGCATTATCTTCTCGACAGGCCATTTGAAGAAGGGTGCCCTATTCAACTGAAAACGTTGAAGGATGAAGAAATAGAAGAGATTCCATTTATGAAACAGGCTCTCTATCTTATGCGATTGCTGGATGGAAAAGAGCTGAAGCTCACGCCACAAGGTTATATCCCACCTAAATTGGTCAGTGAATTATACGGAATGGGATTGGAAGATTGGAATTCTAATTATTACAAACAGAAGACAGAACAAAGGGTGGAGGTGGTTCGGGTATTGCACATAGCTCTGAAATCATGCGGTTTTATCAAGATTCGTACAGGCAAGATGTCGTTGACTTCTAAAGGAAAAAAATTACTGAATGATGGTAATACCATATTCCATACATTGATGTATTTTATGTTTATGAATTTCAATGTAGCCTATTTTGATTCGTTCGAAGGTGAGGAAGTAGCAAATATAGGCAGATTGTATTCTCTGTGGTTACTACATCATTATGGTGAAGAATGGCATAATATGGATTTTTATGCCGAAAAGTATTTCAAAGCATTTCCTGATCTCTTATATTACGAAGTTGATGCCTATGGTTATAGAACATTTAACCGATTGTTTCACTATATAGGTATATGCGAAATCAACGATACGGATGAAGATAAAGGTGCTGAATTCGGACAATGCACACGAAAGAGGGATATTCTCGATAAGATATTTTCTTTTACTGAACCTGACAAATAAGAAATGCTTGATATAGCAAGCACTGCAGCAATATAGATTTTATCAATGAGACGATAACTTTTATCTGTTGGAATCTATCAATAAATATATTATCTTTGCAACAGTAAACAAGATTATTAATCAATAAAAAATTACAATTATGAGAAGTATCACAACATTTGACATCCAGTACGCACACCGTTTCTATCGCTTCCAAGGTGAAGCTCAGTATCTTCACGGTCACACTGGTAAATTGACAATCGAAGTAGAAGACACTGTAGAAAAGGGCGTAAATATGGTTTATCCATGCAATGAGATTCAGAAAGTGGCATGGAGCGTTATCAAGAATTTTGATCATGCACTCATTCTCCGCGAGGACGATCCTCTGCTCCCGGCTATCCTCGATGTATACGAAAAACAAGGCATCAAGAACGGTCATCCACAGAATAAGATGAAAGGCGAGGCTTTCAAGACAGAACTCTGCACTGCTTATCCCGACTGCCGTCTCGTGGTCACAAAAGAAACGATGACTGTCGAGGGAATGATTAAGATAGTATATGATTTATTGAAAGACAAACTGAAAATCGCCAAGATTACTTTTGTGAGCGGTGTGAATATTGCATCGGCTGAATTTAATCCAAGCGGAACAGTCGACAGATGTCCTCTCTGCGGTGTGGCATTAGACGAAAATGGTGTTTGTCCGAAATGCGGATATAAAAAGAAGTAAGTGAAATATAATCATTTGAATCCCGAAAGTTAAACAATAACTTTCGGGATTCTTTTTCAAAGGTCGGCGTTTATGGTCAATAACAAGAAGCGTGTATCAACTCGCATGAAAATAATGATAAACCGAATAAACCGACTTTGTAAATAAGCAGCCAAGTAGTCAACAAAAACCGTTAGAATACAATTACAGCACCGCTGTAAAGAGATTACACGCCTTGTGTAACATTGTTACCGCACCGCTGTAATGTGTTTACAGAAGCGTTGTGTAAAATCTCTGACTGTTTCTTGACAATCTAATCAGTGCAAATAATTTCTTGATATTTTCCATAATTATAAATTTATCAAAACATTGCAAATATATGATGATATTTTTAAAACCAAAATTATTTGTTTAAATTCTTTAATATGATATGAATTTCGAAATAAGTCGATTTTTTATATTAACTTTGCGCCACAAAACTACTAACTGAAATGAAAAGAAACGCTTTAATTATTACAATGCTGCTAATCGCAATAACAGTTTGCGGTAAACCAAAAATGAAGTATTATCTATTCGTGTACTTTACAGGTAATTCTCCCGAAAAGGAACAGATATGTTACGCTACAAGTACCGACGGATTCACTTATACACCCCTGAATGATGGTAAACCAGTTATCGCTTCCGACTCTATTGCTATATCCAGAGGTGTAAGAGACCCTCATATATTGCGCGGAGAAGACGACTGGTTCTATATGGTAAACACAGATATGAGATGTACATTGGGTTGGGATTCCAATAGAGGTATCGTGATGATGCGTTCCAAAGATTTAATCAATTGGGAACATCATACGGTCAACTTCCCTACCCGATTTTCAGGATCAAATTTTGCCAATGTCACTCGCGTATGGGCTCCGCAGACAATCTATGACAAAAAAGCAGGTAAATATATGGTTTACTTCTCTTTATTGACCAATGATGGCACGATTCCTTATGACCGTGTGTATTGGGCATACGCGAACAAAGACTTTTCTGATTTGGAAGGACAGCCGCAGGTTCTGTTTGATTATAACCAGGCAAGTATAGACACAGATATCGCTATTGACAAGAACGGTACATATCATCTGTTTTTTAAGACAGAAGGTGCCAAGAAAAAAGGTATCAGACAATATACATTCACAGACATTCACGACTCGGCCAGCTGGACTTTACTTCCCGGTACTTTTGAACAGACAAAAGAAGATGTGGAAGGCGTGGGACTATTTCCCCTAATAAAAGGCGGGTGGTGCATGATGTACGACTGTTATCGCAATCATCATTATCAATTCTGTAAAACAGAGGATTTACTGCATTTTCAATTCGTAGCCAATACCGAAACAAAAGGTTTCTTTACTCCACGACATGGTACTGTCATACAAATAACAAAGAAGGAATTTAATGCATTAGTTTGTCGATTTCATCAAACTGCTTCCCCATATTGAGCTTAAGATAGATACGATATAAAGCCGGTGCCCATTTGTCTTTCTCATCTGGCGCCAGAAGTCTGTAACGTTCTATATATGTACGGGCTTTCTTGTATGCGTTATTTATATCTTTCTTGCGTGGACGGGAGGATTCTTCTAATGTGAGAGCCATGTTGAGGTAGGCTGTCCCTGCATTAAAATAGGCATCAGCCAGACTGTCATCTTTTGCTATTATACTGTCGCTAAGGTCTATTGATTCTTTATATTTACCTTCATTCAACAAAATAGAACTCTTTGCAAAACGGAAAACAATATTACTGTCATTCACGGCTAGAGCCTTGTCTGTAATGGCCATTGCACTGTCCAACTGGTTTGTGGTCGTATAATAATCTATTAATCTCGGAAAGAAAAATTGGAACTGCGGATTAAAACCGAATCCTACTTTCAGTGTTGAAAGATAATTCGTCGTATCCTTCTTCATAAGATATGCTTCTGCCATATATTGCAGTGTAAAACTTAAAACGGTGGAATCTTTTAAGGCAAGATCCTTATACTGCAAAGTACGATCAGCATCATTCATCTTATACCCGCAGAATGTCGTCCAATAAGCGGCTTCAGGTATATGTTTGTCCTTCTCCAGATAATTGTAGCCGGTAAAGAAAGGACTTGTAGCGCAATCTATATACTTTTTAAAGAAGTCGAAAGCTGTACGGTACTGCTGGTGTCGTATATAATAGGCTCCACCATAAAATAAATTAAGACGATATGGGTCCAAATATTCAGCATTACGTTTCCTGTATTTAGGACTAACTCGACCCTTTTTATCCGGTTTTGCATCAAGAGTATCCATACTTTCCACTATACAGAACATCTTATAGCAATTAGTAAATAAGGAGGCAGTATCAGCCTTTTGTCTCAGAAACAAATTCTCATTGTTTTGCTCATATTGCTTGCGTACAGATTCGAACAATGTGATATATATCTTCATATTATTACGATTATCCTGCTTCTGCAGCAATGTCTGCATAAGCTGCTCAGCCTTATCGAAGTCTTTACCACTTTTAATATAAGTCTGTGCCTGAGATATTTCTTTTTTCTGCGCATTGATGCACACTGAGAAAGAAAAGGCTATGATAAATAATATGAGACGCATATATCTTTTGTTAGAAAGTGCCTGAACGACTCTTATGAGAATCATTCAGGCACTTGATTCAATTAATTATATTATAATTATTGTTTTGTAAGAGCTTCTATTTCCTTTGTCTTAGGATTGTTAGCACCATATACGATATAATAGCATCCGAAGAGAGGATATGACCAATTGGCTTTCTCACGGTTAGGGTCCAGATCACGAGCTTTCTCCAGATAACCCATAGATTCCTGGAATAAAGCCTTTACCTTTGCCATATTTTCTGCTGATAACATACCGTTCTTATTGGCCAACTTATCGTTCATCTCATTCGCTTTACTGTTAATGGTATAGCCTAAATAAGTCAATACGATAACATTTTCAGGGTCTACTTCAACGGCCTTTTTGTAGTCAGCTATGGCTGCATCCCATTTCTTTGCATTCATATTGGTCTGACCTCTCAGTTCAAGAGCCATCTTGTCCTTAGGATCTGCTGCCAATCTTTCATTGATACATGTATTAAACTTGTCATTCATTCCTAATGAACTGTACATGCCTCCGAGAAGACCAAAGATTCTTTCATTTTTTGTATCTTTAGCATAAATACCTTCAAGCTCTTTAACATAATTCAAAGAGTCTGCTTTCGTCTTCAACTGTGTCTGCATAATATACAGTTTCAGATCCATGGCACTTTTTGCTGATGCTGTGTCCTTTAAAGCTACATCAATATATCTGTTAGCTTTAGCATAGTCTGAATCCTGACAAGCATAGATAGCAGCTACACGAGCTACTTCTCCTAAATATTGGTCACCCTTGCTCTTGTCTACACCATCAAACAGAGGTAATGTATAACTGTCTACATACATCGCATACTGTTCTCCTGCTTCTTTGTTCTTGTTCTTCTGAGCAGAAGCCTGTCCACCATTGATAAGGTTGACACGTATCGGGAATAGGCGAGTCTGATTAGAACTGCGGAATTTAGGTTTAATCTTTCCCTTTTCGTTAGGTTTCTGATCATATTTGTCACATTCGATGGCTGACTTGAACGAATTCATAACAGCATTATAGAAACCTAATGTGTCATAAGGTTCTACCTTTCCTGTTTTCAACTGTTCTGCAACTTGGTTAGCACTCATTGTTGCCTGCTCCTTCTGAACTTTTTCCATCGACTTGTCAACAAGTGTGTTGTAAGCTTTAGCCTTCTGTTCATCAGACATGCTACCAATATTAGACTTAAGAATAGCCTGTGCATCTTCGAATGTTTTAGCCTTATTCATATCCTTAACAGGATCTTGAGCAAACGCACATGATGTTGATGCGACCATCAGTGCTAGAATCATAATTTTTTTCATAATGATTTTATTTGGTTTAACGTTTAATCTTCTTTATTGTCATCATCAAAATCTACAAGCGGAGCATCGTCTGTATCTTCAGAATCCATGCCTTCAACAGTGTCATCATCAATAATTCCTGTATTGTCGGCTGTTATAGCTTCATTGCTCTGCGCAAAATCTTTACGACTCTGTTCTTCAACCATTTCTTCCAGTTCGGAACTCATCACTTTACATACGCTGGCAATGACATCATTCTTCTTAGTGAGATTGATAAGACGTACTCCTTGAGTAGCTCTACCCATTATTCTGACATCGGCAACCTTAAGACGTATAAGAATTCCACTCTTATTGATTATCATTAAATCGTTCTCATCGGTAACAATCTTAATGGCAACGAGACGTCCTGTCTTCTCTGTGATAGAAAGTGTCTTTACTCCCTTTGCGCCACGGTTGGTCTTGCGATAATCTTCTATCTGCGAACGCTTGCCGTAACCGTTTTCACTGACTACCATGATCGTTTCCTTCTCTGTATCATTAACAATGACCATTCCAACTAATTCATCATCACCTGCATCCAACATCATACCGCGGACACCGGTTGATACACGTCCCATGCAACGAACCAAACTCTCATCGAATCTGACAGCACGACCGTTACGATTGGCTAAAATAATCTCATTATGACCATTTGTCAGACGTACACCTACTACCTCATCATCTTCACGAATATTAATGGCAATAACGCCATTGGTACGTGGACGACTATAGTCTTTCAAAGATGTCTTCTTGATTACGCCTTGCTTTGTGGCAAATATGACATAATGGCTGTTAAGGAACTCTTCATCATTGAATCTGCCGATACGGAGGAATGCATTTACACTGTCATCAGCTTCGATGTTAAGCATATTCTGTATAGCACGTCCCTTAGAGTTTTTCGCTCCTTCAGGTATCTCATAACACTTCATCCAATAACATCTACCCTTCTTTGTAAAGAACAGCATGGTCTGGTGCATTGTAGCCGGATAAATATATTCGGTGAAATCTTCATCCCTGGTATGTGCGCCCTTACTTCCTACTCCACCTCTACTTTGCTCGCGGAATTCAGACAGTGGTGTACGCTTGATATAACCAAGGTGACTGATTGTAATAACAACAGGATCGTTCGGATAGAAGTCTTCGGGGTTGAATTCTTCACTTGAATATTTAATCTCAGTGCGACGTTCGTCACCATATTTTTCGGAAACTTCTGTAAGTTCGTCTTTCATAACCTTCTTACACAGTTCAGGATCGTCCAGAATTGATTGCAAATATGCAATTTGTTTTTCCAATTCTTCAAATTCCTGATGCAATTGATCCATACGAAGGCCTGTCAACTGTGACAGACGCATGTCTACGATTGCTCTTGCCTGCACATCGTCAAATTCAAAACGATTCTTTAATGCCTCAATAGCATCAGATGGTGTCTTGGATGCACGAATAAGGTGTACAACTTCATCAATATTATCACAAGCTACAATTAACGCCTCCAATATATGTGCACGGTCTTGAGCCTTTTTCAAATCGAATTGAGTACGGCGGATAGTTACATCATGACGATGGTCAACAAAATGCTTCACACATTCTTTCAGAGAAAGCAACTTCGGACGTCCATGTACCAAAGCGATGCAGTTGACAGAGAATGAGCTCTGTAGAGCTGTCATCTTAAACAGTTTATTAAGTACGACATTCGCATTCGCATCACGTCGTACATCAATACGGATTCGCATACCCTGACGACCACTCTCATCATTGACGTATGTGATTCCTTCTATCTTCTTTTCATTAGATAAATCAGCGATGTATTTGACAAGTTCTGCCTTGTTTACACCATACGGTATCTCTGTTACGATAATCGTGTCATGACTTTCTCCAGGTTCTATTTCAGCTTTAGCACGAAGAATAATTCTGCCACGACCAGTTTCATAAGCGTCTTTTACACCTTGTATACCATATATATATGCACCCGTTGGGAAATCAGGAGCTTTGATATACTGCATCAATCCATCCGTATCAATATCAGGATTATCAATATATGCGCAACAACCATTGATCACTTCTTTCAGATTATGCGTAGGGATATTTGTCGCCATACCTACAGCAATACCATTGCCTCCGTTAACCAAAAGATTAGGAATCTTGGTAGGCATGACTGTCGGCTCAGTAAGCGAATCGTCGAAGTTGTTTGCCATATCGACCGTATCCTTTTCAAGGTCGTCCATGATATGCTCGCCCATTTTGGAAAGACGACATTCTGTATAACGCATGGCAGCTGCACCATCACCGTCAACTGAACCGAAGTTACCCTGTCCGTCTACTAACGTGTAACGCATATTCCAGTTTTGTGCCAAACGCACCAAAGCTCCATACACGGAACTATCACCGTGGGGATGGTACTTACCCAAAACCTCACCGACGACGCGCGCACATTTCTTATATGCCTTGTCACTTGTATTTCCTATTCCCAACATACCATATAAGATACGGCGGTGAACAGGTTTAAAACCATCTCTGACATCAGGAAGTGCACGGGCCACAATTACCGACATAGAATAGTCGATATATGACGATTTCATCTCTTCCTCGATGTTAATCTTCATAATTCTGTCTTGATCTACTGTATTATCCATTGGATTATATTTGTTTTTGTTTTTTAATGGTTGTCTGCAACTATCATTAGAAAATGAAAAATCGCGTTTAAGGGCATTTATTTGCGTTCTAACGCATTTTCTGTCCAAAAAGTACGCTAAGGTAATACATTTTATTGACATACAGAAACATTTTGTGAAAAAAGAGAGAAAAATTAAAAAAAATTACGTTGGCACGGGATTTGTTAATCAATTATTGTATATTTGCATCGTACTAATGTGGTGCATGGAATGAATAAAATATTTAAATAATAAAGAAAGGTAAGATTATGACAAGTCAGTTTTCACCAAAAGTCTCTCAAGTACTTGCTTTTAGCAGAGAAGAGGCCGCTCGTCTGGCAAGTCGTTCTGTAGGTCCTGAACACCTATTACTAGCTATTTTGAGAGAAAAAGATATTCCGTTATTGGATATTTTCAATAGATTCGGTCTAAATACAAAATCGGTTAGAGAAGAACTGGAAGAGAAAGTACGGGAGGAAGAGGCTTTTGAGCCAATTAATACGAATGAATTGGTTCTGAACGAGAGTGCCAGTAATATTCTCAAACTAGCTGTATTGGAGGCTCGTTTGCAAAATACGTCTATGGTAGACGTGCAGCATCTACTTTTAGCTATACTTCACGACTCTGTTAACAATGGAGCAAAAGAAGTTTTAGAATTCAATAACATCAATTACAATGATGTAGTCAGCATTCTTCAACAAAAGAGTGCGCCTCATGACGGCATAGGACTTCCTGATGATGAGGAGGAAGAAGATGAAGATGACGACCCTATGCTAAGACCACGTGACAACAGTCAACAGGTGGGTACATCAGCCCGAAAACCTGCCAGTAAGACACCCGTGCTGGATAATTTCGGTACGGATATTACGAAGGCGGCTGAAGAAGGTAAGTTGGACCCGGTTGTCGGACGCAAAAAAGAAATTCAACGTGTCGTTGAGATCCTGGGAAGACGTAAAAAAAATAACCCTATTTTAATAGGCGAACCGGGTGTCGGAAAAAGCGCTATTGTGGAAGGACTCGCTGAACTTATTGCAAAACGTCACACGTCACCTATTTTATTTAATAAAAGAATTGTCAGTCTGGATATGACGTCTGTTGTTGCCGGCACCAAATACCGTGGACAGTTTGAAGAGCGTATCAGGGCTTTGATTAATGAAATCGAACAGAACCCTGATATAATCATATTCATAGATGAGATTCACACCCTTGTGGGTGCTGGAAGCGCTCCTGGTTCAATGGACGCCGCCAATATCCTAAAACCGGCATTAGCACGTGGTACAATACAATGTATAGGTGCGACGACTCTTGACGAATACCGAAACAGTATAGAAAAAGACGGCGCTCTTGAAAGAAGATTCCAAAAAGTTATTGTTGAAGCTACCACAGAAACTGAAACTTTACAGATTCTTGAAAACATTAAGGAGAGGTATGAGGAACATCATCATGTAAGATATAATGATGAGGCTCTTCTGGCTTGTGTCAAATTGACAGGAAGATATGTCACTGACAGATTCTTTCCTGACAAAGCGATAGATGCTCTCGACGAAGTAGGTTCGAGGGTACATCTCAATAATGTCAATGTACCTCCTGAAATTACAGAGAAAGAGAAAGAAATCAAGTTTATTAAGGAAAAGAAGCAGAATGCGGTACGTGGTCAAAACTTCGAACTGGCTGCCGGATACCGCGACCGGCAAACAGAATTGGAAAAAGAACTCGAGGACCTCAATAACAAATGGAGCAAAGGCGATGGAGAAGAACGGCAGATAATAACTGATGCTGAAGTTGCTGATGTCGTTTCTATGATGACAGGTGTTCCTGTCCAACGTATCGCCGAAGCGGAAGGTATAAGGCTAAAGACGATGTCGTCGGTACTAAAATCTCAAGTAATTGCGCAAGATCAAGCTATAGACAAAATGGTAAAGGCTATACAGCGCAACCGCGTCGGACTGAAAGATCCCAACCACCCTATCGGTGCCTTTATGTTTTTAGGTCCGACAGGTGTCGGTAAAACTTATATGGCAAAGAAATTGGCCGAACTTATGTTCGGTTCTCCGAATGCCCTGATTAGAATTGATATGAGTGAATATTCGGAAAGTTTTAATGTTTCAAGACTTATCGGTTCTCCTCCGGGATATGTCGGTTATGGTGAAGGTGGACAATTGACAGAACGTGTGAGACGTCATCCTTATTCAATCGTACTACTAGACGAAATCGAGAAAGCTCATGGCAATGTTTTCAATATGCTGCTGCAACTGCTTGACGAAGGTCGTTTGACAGATGGTAACGGAAGACTTGTGGATTTCCGCAACACGGTTATTATTATGACAAGTAATGCAGGAACAAAACAGTTGAAAGAATTCTCACATGGTGTTGGATTCAATGCAGGGAAACTAGGTTCCAACTTGGACGAAAAGGATAAGGAATATGCACGGGATATTATCCAGAAGAGTCTTTCTAAGACATTCTCACCTGAATTTCTAAACCGTCTGGATGAAATCATCACATTTGACCAATTGGATATAGAAGCTATAAAGAAGATTATAGATCTCGAACTGCATAGTCTGTTTAAACGTGTAAACGATCTTGGATACCACATTTCCATTACAGACAAAGCAAAAGAATTTGTGGCGACAAAAGGTTATGATGTGCAATTCGGAGCAAGACCCTTAAAACGTGCCATACAGAATTACATTGAAGATGGCGTATGTGAAAAGATCCTTGATGAGAATATAAAACAAGGTCAAACAATAAGTATTGGAAAGGATCCTCATAAAGAGGCCTTGACATTCAATATCCAATAACAAAAAGAGGATGTGCCCAACAAATATAGACACATCCTCTTTTTTATTTTTATTATCATTATCTTAATTAATAATTCTACCTTATTCTATCAGCGTCTCTTACTAATTTTTCATCAGCCATGATACCCTTACGTGCAATAAAATATAATATAATCGACAGCAATGGAAGTAGGTCTATCAAACTATAGTGGAATACAGAATTGTATCTACCATTAAACACAAAAGTATAAACCACAAACACGATATACCATCCCACCAATAATAATATATTCAGCGAACACAGTCTTGACTGAAATATTCGATTCCGATATGCAAAAATAGATATAACCGCCAAAGGTAATGTAACCAGTTGTATAGCAAACAATGGCCATACTACCATATCATGCATGCCCTGTGCCGTAATTATCCACAAGTTATACATATTGCCAGTTACCAATCCTTCTTGTTCATAAAATCCCAAAGGAAAAACAAGAGCAATAACGGTAACTACAATGGCAATAAAAAGATATATTGTCTGTTTACGCTGTAGCATAACTATGCCTCCTTGGAAGGATCACGCCAATAGATATTTCCGTCAACAAATTCTTGTGTCGCAATCAATGTAGACTTTGGCAATTTCTCATAATAACGTGAAATTTCTATTTGCTCACGGTTTTCGAAAACTTCTTCAAGACTATCATTATACGAAGCAAATTCTGCCAGTTTCTTACTCAAATCCTGTTTTATCTCCTGTGAAATCTGATTTGAACGTTTAGAGATAATAGCTACACTTTCATAAATATTACCTGTCTCAGTACACAAATCCATAATATTACGTGTTACCGTATTTACGGGGGCTTTTGATTTTTTGTAATCCATATCTAATTATAATTATAATTTTAATCCTTTGTTATTTTCTTGCATTCTGCTATATACTTTTCTGCCAATGCCTTATCTTTACTGTCGGGAAATTCATTAAGAAAACCATAACATTCATCTTCCGCATCACGGAAACGTTCCAGTTTCTTTTCTTCTATACTTTGCTGTGCCAATCCGAATTTGCCTTTCATTATCAACAAAATGAACTGCTCACGTTTTTTCGTGTATGGATAATCCTTAACGGCATTCTGAGCTGTTATAATACTGGCTTCATAATTACTGCCTCCATTGTTACAATTACCAAAATACGAACCCAGATTATAATACAACTTAGCTGTTAAATATTCCTTCTCGATTAATTTATCCTGCAATTCAAACATGCGACTCTGAGCAAGTTTCCTATATTTGCTGTCTGGAAATACATCAAGAAAGTCCTGATAAGCTGTAATTGCACTATAAGTGCCTGTCTGGTCCAGACGCGCTTCTGGTGTACTACGATATAGCGCTTCAGCATTATAATAAGAAGCCTGTTCGGCATATATTCCTTTAGGATAACTGGACACATACTTCTTAAAATATTCGGAAGAAGTAACATAATCGTGACTGCAATATTCTGCCATACCCAACATATACAAACATTCCTGAGCATTGTCTGTTCCCTTTTCTATAGTCACTAACTCCTGTAACAGAGTAATAGCTCTAGTAAAGTGTCCTGTTGCAAAACTTTCTTTTGCATACTCGTATTTATAGTCGTAATCTTGTGATTTGTATACAGCATTAAACTCACTGGCACAACTGCTCAGCAAGATTGTTATGGCTGATAAGATTAATATATTTCTTTTCATTTCTAAAAATTTGCATGCAAAAGTAATCATAATTCCTTTAAATACAAAGTATTGATAATGATTTTTAGCAAAAAATTGCTCATTATTACGTTTATTGTCTAGAATTTACGTAATTTTGCCATCCCTATCAAACTTTCATATATGGGTAATTTCAAATTAACATCTAAATACAAACCGACCGGAGACCAACCGGAAGCTATTGAACAGTTGACTGACGGATTGGAACGAGGAGACAAATCACAAGTTCTCTTAGGTGTAACCGGATCAGGTAAGACATTTACAGTGGCAAATGTGATTGCTAATGTTAACAAGCCGACATTAATACTTAGTCATAATAAGACTCTTGCAGCCCAATTATATGATGAGATGAAGGGGTTCTTCCCTGAAAACTCTGTAGAATATTATGTTTCTTACTATGATTATTATCAACCCGAAGCGTATCTGCCAACCACTGACACTTATATTGAAAAAGACCTGGCTATCAACGACGAGATAGACAAACTGCGCCTCAGTGCTGTATCTGCATTGCTTTCCGGTCGAAAAGATGTTATCGTTGTATCATCTGTATCATGTATATATGGTATGGGTGGTCCTTCAGCCATGCAAGACAGCGTTATCGTGATTAAAAGAGGTATGAAATTAGACCGCAACGAATTACTCCGCAGACTTGTAAATGCGCTGTATGTACGGAATGACATTGAACTGAACCGTGGCAATTTCCGTGTAAAAGGTGATACGGTAGATATTTTTATGGCATATAGTGATTATGTTTTAAGGGTATCTTTTTGGGATGACGAAATTGATGAAATCACGGAAGTTGATGCGGTAGACTATCACAAAATGGCATCCTTTGAAGATTACCAGATTTATCCTGCAAACTTGTTCGTAACTTCGAAGGAACAAACGGAAGATGCAATCAGACACATACAGGATGACATGATGAAACAAGTGGAATTCTTTGAGAGTATCGGTGATACGATAAAGGCACAAAGAATAAAGGAACGCGTGGAATATGATATGGAAATGATTAAAGAACTTGGACATTGTTCGGGTATTGAAAACTATTCAAGATATTTTGACGGTCGTGAAGCAGGACAACGTCCATATTGCCTTCTCGATTTTTTCCCAAAAGACTTTCTGATGGTTATTGACGAGAGTCATGTCAGTGTCCCGCAGATTAATGCCATGTATGGAGGAGACAGAGCACGCAAAACGAATCTGGTGGAATTCGGATTCCGTCTACCGGCCGCATTTGATAACCGCCCATTAAAATTTGAAGAATTTGAATCTATGACAAACCAAGTCATCTATGTTTCCGCCACTCCGGCTGATTATGAATTGGCACAGTCGGAAGGTGTTGTGGTGGAACAAATCATACGTCCTACGGGACTACTCGACCCGATTATAGAAGTTCGTCCTTCCGAAAACCAAATAGATGATTTACTCGATGAAATATTAACAAGAAGTCATAGAGGCGAACGGGTTCTTGTTACGACACTTACAAAACGTATGGCTGAAGAACTGACTGAATATCTTCTTAACCACAATATTAAGACCAACTATATCCATAGTGATGTGGATACACTGGAAAGAGTAAAGATTCTTAATGGGCTCCGTGCCGGCGAATACGATGTTTTGGTCGGTGTAAATCTTCTACGCGAAGGACTGGATTTACCAGAGGTTTCTCTCGTTGCTATAATCGATGCCGACAAAGAGGGATTCTTGCGCAGTCACCGTTCATTGACACAAACTGCCGGTCGTGCCGCAAGAAATGTAAACGGTAAGGTAATTATGTACGCTGATAAAATCACCAACAGTATGCAGTTGACAATCGATGAAACCAACAGACGACGAATGAAACAGATGAAGTATAATAATGAGCATCATATTACGCCGACACAGATAGTTAAGGATATTAAGAGCAGTAGTCTGACGATTCCGGATAACACTGGTGATGTTAAGAAAAACGATATGGCACAAATGGCTTATTCTGGTCCGGATGACAGTATGGCGTTCGCTGCTGATCCGATAGTAAAGAGGATGACAAGGGTTCAACTGGAAAAGAGCATAGCAGACACGACTATACTTATGAAACAGGCTGCAAAAGAACTTGATTTTATCCAGGCGGCACAATATCGCGATGAAATAATAAGATTACAAAAGGAACTGGAACTAAAATAGTAATCAAAAAAAACATTAAAACGCCACTTTATAAATATTATTTTTGTATTTTTGCCAATCGTAAGAATATTAAACTATATATATGATGAAAAAAATATTGATAGTCGCTTTAGCATGCTTACCTCTTATAGGTATGGCTCAGAATGTTTGGGAACGTCCAAAGTCGGAAATAAAAAAAGGCGCTCAAATCAAAATAAATCCGGATCAAAAATATATAGATGAAGGTGCCATACCTGTTATTGACGGAAAGGTCTGTTTCTCTACAACGATTCAGATTCCGGGAAAATCTAAAGACCAAATATATGAGAAAGTGGATTCTTTTCTACAAGATATGACAACAGAAGAAGGTCAATTCAGCGGTAAAAGTAATGTAGCTTACCATGACCCTGCTAATGGTATCATATCAGCAAGATACTCGGAATGGCTAGTTTTTTCAGACAAGGCCTTGATGCTGGACCGAACACAATTTAATTATCAGATCATAGCACAATGTGAAAACGGTTGTGTAAAACTCACGATTAACAAGTTGTCTTATGATTACGAAGTTGACCGTGGAGGTGGGCATTATTTTGCAGAAGACTGGATTACTGATAAATATGCAGTTAACAAAAACAGGACTAAATTATTAAGAAATACAGGTAAATTCCGTAGAAAGACTATTGACAGAAAAAATTATCTGTTCAATACAATAAAAGAGGTACTGACAGAAAATTAATTTAAATAATGGAAAAAGAAGAGGTAGACAAGATTGTAGACGAAACCATTGGGAAGAAGTCAATTCATAAAAGGGAAAAGCAACCTGCACAGAACTTGAAAATCAGGAATATACTGAACATTATATTCATGATTGGTGCAATTATAGGACTATTAATGTATTTCTATAGTGACAAGTTTGCTGGCACTATAATTATATTAATTGCCATGACTATAAAAATAGCAGAATCTATAATAAGAATGATCAATCGTTAATATTTAGATGAAGAAAATCATATTCACACTTATGTGTGCCCTCATGTCTGCCATAGTATATGGACAATCATACAATCAGATGGATACGAATGGTAATATATCAACCCGTAACGAAAATGGCAGAAACAATAAAAAGGATTCACTAGGTTCTGATAAGGAAATTCCTATCGGATTAAAAGTATGGACTATAGACAGTAGATTTGGTGATCGTATAGAAGCCTTACCTGACACGATGCCTAACATGTATATGAATTCAATCTTCACGACAGGTATGCGTGGAGAGTATAATACATTAGGTAATCTTGGATCACCTCGTATCAATCGCATTTTCATTGATCGTCCTCTTGCCAGTCAGTTTATTTTTACTGATCCATACGATTTCTTTCTCACTCCAATAGACAAATTTCAGTTTACAAATACTTTGTCGCCTATTACTAATATTTCTTATGATGAATGCGGCAATAAAACAAACGGAGAAGATCATTTAAAGGCTCTTTTTGCCGTAAATGCGAATAAAAGATTAGGTTTGGGTTTTAAATTCGACTATATTTACGGCAGAGGTTATTATTCAAATCAGAGTACTAGCCATTTTAATGCATCTCTGTACGCCTCTTACCTCGGTGACAGATATGATATGCACTTTCTTTTTTCTACCAATCATGAAAAAGTGGCAGAAAATGGTGGTATAACAGATGATAATTACATCACACATCCTGAAAGTTTTTCTGAGAAATTCAGTTCTGATGAGATTCCCACTATTCTTTCCGAAAACTGGAATCGCAACGACAATCATCATATATTCCTGACACATCGATATAATATAGGATTTAACCGTAAGGTTAAGATGACCGAAGATGAAATTAAGGCAAAGAAATTCGGGATGGCATCAAAAAAAGAGAATGATGCTCTTAAAGAAAAAGAAAAAGAAGCTAAAAAGCACAAAAAGGACATAAAGGACATGGATGACAAAGACATGCCTAAAACCTTCGGAGGAAGACCTGACAATGCAAAAATAGCAGGAAACGAACCTATTGACTCTATTCATAAAGAGGAACGTATTACTGTTAAGAGCAAAGCTGAGGCAGATAGCCTGATTGCTGCAGCAAAAAAATCGGCGGAGGATACAGCGTGGCTGAAAAACGAATATGTCCCCGTGACTAGTTTTATACATACGCTGGATTTTAATTATCATAGCCGTATATATGAAGCATATCAGTCTCCAACAAATTATTATACCAATACCTATTTCACGGATGGGGTGCTAGCTGGGGATTCCATTTACGATAAAACTAAATATTATAATATCAAGAACACTTTCGCTATAGCTTTATTGGAGGGCTTTAATAAATATGCGAAAGCTGGTCTTAAAATTTTTGGGACTCACGAATACCGCAATTTTTCTATGCCGGATTCAACCGGTATCGGTAGACAATCTTGGAGCGAACACAATATTAGTGTTGGCGCACAACTGAACAAGACTCAAGGTTCGATGCTGCACTATAATCTGATGGCCGAAACTTGGCTGGTAGGTGAAGATGCAGGACAACTGAAACTGGACGGTCGCGCTGATGTTAATTTCCATCTATTCAATGACACAGTTCAACTCGCTGCGAAGGCGTTTTTCTATCGTTTAAACCCAACATTCTTTTATCGACACTACCAATCAAAACATTTTTGGTGGGATAACGATGGTCTCGACAAAGAATTACGAACACATATTGAGGGCGACTTTTCACTTAAACGTACTCGTACACGTCTTCGAGTAGCTGTTGATAATCTACAGAATTACACTTATTTTTCAATGGCATATACAGCAACTTCTTCAAGTCGTACTATGAATACAGTGTCTGTAAATCAAAGTTCAGAGAACATAAGTCTAATCACAGCCCAGCTCAACCAGGATTTCACGCTAGGTCCTCTAAATTGGGAAAACCAAATAACATATCAAAAGAGTACAAATGGTAATATTCTGCCTGTACCTGACCTTAATATTTACTCGAACTTGTACTTAAGATTCATGATAGCTCATGTCTTAAAAGTTGACTTAGGAGGAGACGTGAGATTCTTTACAAAGTATTATGCCCCGGACTACAGTGCGGCCTTAGGACAATATTGTATCCAGACAGGAAATAATCAAGTGGAGATAGGTAATTGCCCAATCATTAATGTTTACGCCAATATGCATCTCAAACACACCCGTTTTTTCCTCATGATGAGTCACGTGGCCGGTGGCAAAGATTATTTCTATGCCCCACACTACCCTCTCAACGGACAGATACTTCGTTTTGGCGTTTCTTGGAATTTCTTTAATTGATTTCATAAAAGATGAAATATTCAATATTAACTATTCTTCTATTCTGTTCATCGGTAACCGTTACGATGGCACAGAAATTTAACGTTACGGTAACGGGTAAAGTTTGCGATAAAAGTGGCATTGGTATTCCTGAAGTTGTCATCAATGATGGTGTAAACTTTGTAAAAACGAATAAAAAGGGATATTATCGCATAACAGCAGACACAATGATAAGTAAGTTCATTTCCATCTCCACTCCTGCCGATTATGAACTGCCACAGAAAAATGGTATTGCCGAAGGATTCTACATGCCTCTGAAAATAATAACAAAACAAAAGGCAAAAAATAAAATATGCGATTTCAGACTCAATCTGAGGAAAAAGATAACTGACAAGTTCTTCTATATAGCTATATCTGATCCTCAGATGCTAAGTGAACATGATTTCAACAGATGGAATACCGAAACAGTAGTAGATCTGAAAAAAGAAATAGAAAAGCTCAACAAAGATGATGAAGTTGTAGGTAACACGCTAGGAGATCTCGTTTTTGAAAACGTTAATATGTGGATGAAATACAAAAAGTCTATTGAGAATATGGGCATGACAATATTCAACTGTATAGGTAACCACGACTTTTACGCCAAATATCCAGACCTTGGCAACTCAAAGAAAGGTTCTTCCTTATATTCAGATATGTATTATCATCATTTTTTCGGACCTACCGATTACTCATATAACATAGGGAAAATACATATTATAACAATCAAGAATATAGACTATCTAGGCAAAGGGAAATATATAGAAAGACTTACTCCTGCCGAAATATCATGGTTGAAAAAAGACTTGAGCTTCGTACCGACAGGAACGACTGTTTTCCTGAACATGCACGCAGCTGCCTTTAACAAATGGGACAAATCAGGCAACACCCGTAATGCCGCAGAATTGCAAAGCATATTCAAAGATTATAAAGTACATTATTTCTGTGGTCATACTCATTATTACGAAAATGAAGAGCCTAGTGAAAACCTATACCAACACAACATAGGTGCAGCATGTGGCGCATGGTGGTTTGGAGACGTTAACAGGGATGGTGCTCCTAATGGATATCTTATCGTAGATGTTAACGGAACAGATATTAAATGGCATTACAAAAGTACGAAGGACCCTATATCATATCAATTTAGAATATATAAACAAGGTGAATTCCTTACACAAAAAGAATACATTGTAGTCAATGCATGGGACTATGATGAAAAATGTAAGATGGAATGGTACGAAGACGGTATTTCCAAAGGAGACATGGACCAATTTTTGGATGAAGATGCAGACTATCTGAAAATTATGCGGAATAAAAAATATGGATGCCACACTGCGCATCTTTTCAGATTAAAACCATCAATAGAAGCTAAGAAAATAGAGATTGTTTTTACCAATCGGTTTGGTGAAAAGTATTTGCAAACAATAGAACTAAACAAACAGCTGGCAAAATTAAAATAAAAAAATGTCATTAATTTGATGTTATGTTGCAAATATAATGTATATTTGCAACATAACTCGTTTATTAATAGGAACGAATAAATGCCGTATTATGAAAAAGTCGAATTTATTATACCGTATATGGGATTTATATTATGATGGTTTTTCACATCTGAGATGGGGTAAAACTTTATGGCTCATTATACTTATCAAACTTTTCATAATATTTGTAGTATTAAAAATATTCTTCTTCCCTGATTTTCTAAAATCAAAAGTCCCTGAGTCTCAACGTGCAAATTATGTATCCACTCAGATAACAAACAGAATAAAACCTTAAAAAACACGAATATGATTCTATTAGACATTGACATTTCAACTATCGATTGGTCGAGAGCACAATTTGCTCTTACAGCCATCTACCATTGGCTGTTTGTACCACTGACATTAGGGCTGGCTCTAATTATGGGCATCATGGAAACCTGTTATTACCGTACAAAAGATGAGTTTTGGAAAAGAACGGCCGTATTCTGGCAAAAATTGTTTGGTATCAATTTTGCTATGGGGGTTGCCACAGGTATTATTCTTGAATTTGAATTCGGAACGAATTGGAGTAACTACTCGTGGTTTGTTGGTGATATCTTTGGCGCGCCATTGGCTATTGAAGGTATTATCGCATTCTTTATGGAATCAACATTCGTTGCAGTCATGTTCTTCGGATGGAAAAAAGTTTCAAAAGGATTTCATCTTGCTTCGACATGGTTGACTGGTGCTGGTGCTACTATATCAGCATGGTGGATTTTGGTTGCCAATTCATGGATGCAATATCCTGTGGGACAAGAATTTAATCCTGACACTGTAAGAAATGAAATGGTCAGTTTCGCAGATGTTGCCCTGTCACCTGTAGCAGTTGACAAATTTTGCCACACAGTAATCTCTACATGGGTGATTGGTGCTGTATTCGTACTGGCAGTAAGTTGTTGGTATCTGCTTAGGCACAGGGAACAGAAAATGGCAATGGCAAGTATTAAAATTGCAGCTATTGTAGGATTGGTTTCATCATTACTAGCTATACATACTGGAGACAAGAGTGCATATATGGTAGCACAGACGCAACCCATGAAATTAGCCGCAATGGAGGCTCTGTACAATGGTGGCAACGGAAAGAGTCTTACCGTTATTGCCTGTGTGAATCCTTTTTCACAACCGGACTATGAAAATATGGATGAAGCCAATATGCGCATTGCCGTTCCAAATATGTTGTCGTTTCTAGCGACTCATGATTTTAACGGATACGTTCCTGGTGTCAATGACTTAATAAAAGGTGGCTATTGTTTGTCTAACGGACAAAAAGCACTCTCTTTTGACGAAAAAATTTCAAAAGGACAGATTGCAATAAAGGCATTGGCAAATTACAGAAAAGCTAAAATTGAAAAAGACAAAAAATCGGAGTTGGCAACAAAAAAACTATTAAAGGATAATATGCCATACTTTGGATATGGATATATTAGGGATAAAGCTGAACTCGTTCCATATATTCCTGTCTGTTTCTACGCATTCAGAATTATGGTAGGTCTTGGAACCTATTTCATTATCCTGTTCGCATTTGTATTGTTTATCGTATATCGTAAGGACATTACTAAAATGAGATGGTTGCAGATTATAGCTTTGTTCTCTCTTCCACTTGGATATATTGTAAGTGAATCTGGATGGTTGGTAGCCGAATTTGGAAGACAGCCTTGGACTATTCAGGACATGTTACCGACATGCGCTGCTATATCCGATCTTCAGACAAGTTCGGTCATTACGACATTCTTCTTATTTCTTATATTGTTTACGACCTTGCTGACCGTAGAAATCAGCATATTGTGCAAGGCAATCAAGAAAGGTCCAGAACATTTGGATAATGATAATATAAACAATTAAAACGAATTAGATTATGACTTACATATTATTGCAACAATATTGGTGGTTTATTGTCTCCTTACTAGGAGCGCTGCTAGTTTTTCTACTTTTCGTACAAGGAGGAAACTCTCTTCTTATGACAATTGGACATACAGAAGAAAAGAGAAGGATGTTGATCAACTCTACAGGGCGTAAATGGGAATTTACTTTTACCACATTAGTAACTTTCGGTGGTGCATTCTTCGCATCCTTCCCCCTATTCTATTCTACAAGTTTTGGCGGAGCCTATTGGTTGTGGATGATTATTTTATTTACCTTTGTACTGCAAGCCGTCAGTTATGAATTTCAAAATAGAATTGGGAACATACTTGGTGCACGTACCTTCCAGACGTTCCTTGTAATTAACGGAATTGTCGGTCCCCTATTGTTGGGAGGCGCAGTAGCAACATTTTTCGATGGTTCAAACTTTATTATCGACAAAGGTAATCTAACGAATGGATTACAACCCATCATAAGCAAATGGGCAAATGCCAGCAATGGTCTTGATGCACTGTTAGATCCTTGGAATTTGATTTTCGGTCTGGCTGTATTGTATCTTTCACGAATATTAGGCAGTCTATATTTTATTAACAACATTGCAGATAATGAAATAAGAGATAATTCACGCAAACGACTGAGACTTGATTTCGTAATATTCCTAATCACATTCCTCGCCTTTATCATAAGAACATTATTCAAGGATGGATATGCATTAAATTCTGCGACAGGAACAATATATATGGAACCGATGAAGTATCTTGATAACTTCATACAAATGTGGTGGTTAACTATCATATTACTAATAGGTGTAGTGTTGGTTCTGTACGGAACTTGCAAAACGCTGTTTAAGAGTAATTACATATCAGGAATTTGGCCCGTAGGCATAGGTGTCGTCCTTACAGTTCTGGCATTACTACTATGCGTAGGTTACAACAATACGGCCTATTATCCGTCAAATGCAGACATACAAAGTTCTCTGACACTGTCAAATAGTTGTAGTAGTGAATTTACATTGCGAACTATGGCTTATGTATCAATATTCATACCATTTGTTTTGGCCTATATCATCATCGCGTGGAGGTCAATCGATAAAAAGAAGATAGATGATAATGACATAAAAGACGAACACGCATATTAGATCTTTTCTTCTTCGTAAATACGGTCAAAATATGTATAAAGGAGTGCGGGCTGACTGATTATATCCCGTACTTCTTTTAATTTTAAAGCATTTGGAGAACCTTGTATCCATAAGTGTATATATCCTTCATTCGAATATTTCTCTTTCATGTGATCAAGAAAACGCAACCACTGTTCCTCTTTATTCTTTTCCGGATACTTTTCCAATCCAAACTGAACAGCTCTTCGGAAAACATGATCTGAATCTAAGTCCCTATCAGCTTCAGCTACGATTTTCCCATATATGCTGCGAGGGGCTCTGGAAGCGGAAGCTCTGTGATCTTCTATAGCCTCTTTCATCAATCTTAGTTTTTCAGGACTAAACCAACGTTTAAGTCGAACATCAGATTGCAGTATTTTACCACCTGTTATATGATGAATAGCGCGTGGACCATTTAGACCCAAATCATGATATGCAGCAATTGTATACACCATATCTAGATCTGCTCCGACAGTTTTTGCCAGTATGAGAGAATTTTTGATTACCTGTTGAACATGTTTCAAATTATGTGCCCGATCAAAATCAATATACTTAGGAAGTATATTTTTCTCAATGAATTCCATCAAATCAAGACTTACGTTGCTCTCTATCATACAATTATTCATAATAATTTTTGCAAATGTAGCATTTTATGTTTAATTTTGCAAGCTAAAAGTTTATTTTATGGAAGGAAAAACTTCAATCAAACAGAATTCCATGAAAGCCTGGATGCTTGCAGCACGACCAAAGACTCTCACGGGTGCTGCAGTTCCGGTCATGATCGGTGTGGTTCTCGCTTTCGTTGACAGCAAACTATATACGTATAACGTATTTAGTATTACAGCAGCCATCCTTTGTCTTCTTTTTGCATTTACCATGCAGATTGACGCCAATTTCATAAATGATTTCTTCGATTGTATTAATGGTAATGATGATGAAACCAGACTGGGACCAAGACGTGCATGTGCACAGGGATGGATTAGCATTGACGCAATGAAAAAAGGAATAGCATTGACAACCGTTGCAGCATGTATAATAGGACTGCCACTTGTCATCTTTGGTGGATTCGAGATGATTCTTGTAGGATTAATCTGTGTCATATTCTGTTTCCTGTATACCACCCATCTTTCATACATGGGTTTGGGCGATTTACTGGTTATCGTTTTCTTTGGTATGATTCCTGTCTGTATTTCATATTATGTTCAACTACACACTGTCACACTGGAATGCTTCGTTGCATCAATTGCATCTGGAATCGTAATAGATACGTTACTGATAGTAAATAATTTCAGAGATTGTGAAAATGACAAAAAAGCAGGAAAGAATACTTTGGTTGTAAGACTAGGACTGAGACTGTCTGGATATCTATATATGAGTATTGGTTTGATAGCATGTATTATTGGTTTAACATATTGGAGATACGGACAGATATGGGCTTTTATCTTACCTTTCATATATCTTTTTCTACATCTACTGACATACAATAAGATGATGAAATTTAAAAGAGGCAAAGCCTTGAATATAATATTAGGACAAACAGCAAGAAATATTTTTATATATGGACTGACTGTCGTCATAGGTATACTATTAAATTAAAAATGATTATGAGAAATTTATATAAGAACAACGCTGATAAATACGACTACTATACAGTCACGAAAGAATGTCAACTACTTGATTTTCTAATTGAGAATGTAAAAAAAGAAAGTAAAACAAAAATAAAGTCCACCCTTTCAGGAAGAGGCATAAAAGTGAACGGCAATACAGTTTCCCAATTTGACTTTAAACTTATGCCTGGTATGAAAGTAACAGTTAGCAAAACAAAACGTAACAACCCTTTCAAAAGTCGCTATGTAAAAATTGTATATGAAGACAAATGGTTGGTCGTTATTGAAAAAAACATTGGTGTTTTGTCTATGGCTGCAGGGCATTCATCACTAAATGTAAAATCGATACTTGATGATTACTTCAAAAAGAACAAACAGCGATGTACGGCACACGTTGTGCACCGTCTTGACAGAGATACGAGTGGACTTATGATATATGCCAAGGATATTGAAACCGAACAGATTCTTGAACATGACTGGCATCATATTGTATATGACCGCAGATATGTAGCAGTAGTAAGCGGTGAAATGGAAAACGATGAAGGAACAATATCTAATTGGCTTAAAGACAACAAAGCCTACATTACATACTCATCACTTGTCGATAATGGTGGTAAATACGCTATTACCCACTATCATGTTCTTAATAGAACAACTGAACATTCATTAGTAGAGTTCAGGCTTGAAACAGGACGTAAGAATCAAATCAGAGTTCATACACAGGATCTTGGGCATCCTGTTTGCGGTGATCCTAAATATGGCAACGGTGACGATCCTTTACATAGATTATGCTTACATGCATACTTACTATGTTTTACTCACCCTGTCACAGGCGAGCCAATGGAGTTTGAGACTCCTATACCTACACAATTCCGTAGTATTTTCAAATAATAATAAATAATTATGAGTACAATTTATGGATATATATCAGCTATCATTTTATTAATAATAGCTGTTCTAATAGTAAAAAAAGTGGCAGGATGTCTATTCCGAACCATCATTTCGGTTATCACTATCGGATTACTTATTGCTCTTTACTACTATTTCAAGTGATCCTTACAAAAATATAAATACAATACAAGACTTAATATTTTGGTCATGTGAAAAAATTATTGTAAATTTGCACTCAAAATATTAATAATTAGGTAATTAGAGTAAATGATAACAGTTACAAATCTCGCTATTCAATTCGGAAAACAAGTCCTTTATAAAGATGTTAACATCAAGTTTACAAACGGTAACATATACGGAGTAATCGGTGCCAACGGTGCTGGTAAGTCAACCTTGCTTAGAGCTATAAGCGGGGATTTGGAACCCACTAAAGGTTCTATAGAAATGGGACCAGGCGAACGTCTGTCGGTATTGGAGCAAGACCACTTCAAATATGATGAGTTTAAAGTTTTAGATACTGTGCTGATGGGACATAAACCATTATGGGACAATATGAAAAAGCGTGAAGAGCTTTATATGAAATCTGATTTTAATGATGAAGATGGTAATCTTGTTGCTGAACTTGAAGAGAAATTTGCCGAGATGGGTGGATGGAATGCCGAAAGCGATGCGGCACAAATGTTATCTAATCTAGGTATTAAAGAAAACTTGCATCAGAAACAGATGAGCGAACTTTCGAATACTGAAAAAGTGCGCGTTATGTTAGCTAAAGCTCTCTTTGGTAATCCAGACAACTTATTGCTTGATGAACCTACCAATGACCTTGACCTTGATACCGTTTCATGGCTTGAGGAATACCTAAGCAATGTTGAACAGACCGTACTGGTAGTAAGTCACGACCGTCACTTTCTTGACTCCGTAAGTACTCAAACTGTAGATATTGACTTCGGTAAAGTCACTATATTTGCCGGAAACTATTCTTTCTGGTATGAAAGTTCACAGTTGGCTCTTCGTCAAGCACAAAACCAACGTCAGAAAGCAGAGGAGAAACGTAAAGAACTAGAGGAGTTTATCCGTCGTTTTTCAGCTAATGTTGCAAAGAGTAAGCAAACAACGAGTCGTAAGAAGATGCTGGAGAAACTGAATGTCGAAGAGATACGTCCATCTTCACGTAAATACCCTGGAATCATTTTCCAAATGGAACGTGAACCAGGAAATCAGATTCTTGAGGTTAATGACCTTAAAGCCGTTGAACCAGATGGCACAGTCTTATTTGATCATGTTAGTTTTAATATAGAAAAAGGACAAAAGGTAGTATTCCTCAGCCATAATCCAAAGGCAATGACTGCATTGTTTGAAATTATCAACGGAAACCGAGTTGCTGATGCAGGTGATTATAAATGGGGCGTGACAATTACGACAGCCTATCTTCCACTAGATAATACTGAATTTTTCAAAAGTGATATGAACCTTGTTGACTGGCTCGGTCAGTTTGGCACTGGAAACGAAGTGATGATGAAAGGCTATCTTGGAAGAATGCTTTTTAGTGGAGAAGATGTTCTAAAAAAAGTCAATGTACTTAGTGGAGGTGAAAAAATGAGATGTATGATAGCACGTATGCAATTGAAAAATGCAAACTGTCTTATCTTAGATACACCTACCAACCATCTAGACTTGGAAAGCATTCAAGCTTTTAATAATAATCTGACTTTATTCAAAGGTAATATACTCTTTGCCAGTCATGACCACGAGTTTATCGAAACCGTTTCTGACCGAATTATTGAACTGACTCCAAGTGGTACGATAGACAAGTTAATGGAATATGACCAGTATATCTATGATGAGGATATCAAAGCTCAGAAAGAAAAAATGTATAACGTATAGAGTTTGGCAAGCTTTTTGCTATATTTTTAATAGAAAATTGAACATTATTAATAGTTAGCAAAATATTCAAAATGGCTATGGACAATAAAGAAGAAATAAATGACATGGAAAACGTCAAGGAAGATGAAAAATTAAATTCGGAAGACGTTGAATGCAACGAAAAAGATAAAGAAGAAAATGTTGATGAAGCAGAAGAAACTGATGCCGAATCTACTGAAACTAAAAAAGAAGACACAAAAGATCCTCTAGAAGAAGCAAATTCTCAAATTGAAGAACTTAAAGATAAGTATTTGAGATCTGTTGCAGAGTTTGACAATTATCGTAAACGAACTCTGAAAGAAAAGACAGAGTTGATACTTAATGGTTCTGAGAAGACAATTTCTGCGGTGCTCCCAATCCTTGATGATATGGAGCGTGCACTTGCAAATGCAGATAAAACTGATGATCCAAAGGTCCTGAAAGAAGGAATGGATCTGATATATCAGAAGTTTGGCAAAATACTTGAAGGTCTTGGACTGAAGAAAATAGAAACTGAAGACAAAGACTTCAACACAGACTATCATGAAGCAATAGCAATGGTTCCCGGTATGGGCGATGAGAAGAAAGGAAAAGTACTAGACTGTGTACAGACTGGTTATACTCTTAATGATAAAGTAATACGTCACGCGAAAGTGGCTGTTGGACAATAAGATAAAACAAAATGGCTAAAAGAGACTATTATGAAGTTCTTGGTGTTGACAAGAATGCATCTGAGGACGAAATAAAAAAAGCATATAGAAAAATTGCTATTAAATATCACCCAGATAAGAATCCAGGTGACAAATCTGCAGAAGAGAAATTCAAAGAGGCTGCTGAGGCTTATGATGTACTGCATGACGCACAAAAACGTCAGCAATACGACCAATTTGGATTTAATGCTCCTGGCGGTGGTGGAACCGGCGGTTTCGGTGGTTTCGGTGGCAGTATGAATATGGACGATATTTTCTCGATGTTCGGAGATATTTTCGGTGGTCACAGTGGATTTGGAGGATTTGGAGGTGGAGGCAGCCGGCAGGCACGCCCACAGCAATTTAGAGGCAGTGACTTAAGACTTAAAGTAAAACTTAGCCTTGAAGAGGTTGCGACCGGAGTAACTAAAAAATTCAAAGTTAAGAAAGATGTTATTTGTTCTCATTGCCACGGTACAGGAGCTGAAGCAGGTAGCGGTTCTGATACATGTCCCACATGCCACGGTAGTGGAGTTATTACACATACCACACAAAGCATATTCGGTATGATGCAAACGCAAGGTGTCTGTCCTACATGTGGGGGTGAAGGTAAAATAATAAAGAACAAATGTCGTGTTTGTGGAGGTGAAGGAATTGTAAAAGGTGAAGAAGTTGTAGAAATCAACATTCCGGCCGGTGTTTCAGAAGGAATGGTCGTTAACGTACCAAACAAAGGTAATGCTGGCAAACACAACGGGATAGCGGGAAATATTCAGGTTTATATTGAAGAAGAGGAAAACGACATGTTTGTTCGTGACGGACAAGATTTAATATACAACCTATTGCTCGACTTCCCGACAGCCGCACTTGGAGGTTCTGTTGAAATACCAACTATTAGTGGTACAAAACTAAAAATGAAGATTGATGCAGGAACACAACCAGGCAAGACGATGAGATTAAGAGGAAAAGGACTTCCAGCTGTACGTGGTTACGGGAATGGTGTGGGAGATATCATAGTAAACATCAGTGTTTATGTACCCAAGACACTTAGCAAAAATGAAAGAGATTCCATTGAGCAAATGAGATATAGCGACAATTTCAAGGGCGACTTAGACACAAAACGCAGTATATTCCAAAGATTCAAGAATTATTTTAATTAAATATTATTTGAGCCGCACTAAATATGTGCGGCTCAAACATTTAATAAATTTGCCATGAACTATAAAGAAACGATAGAATACCTTTACAACAGTGCACCAATGTTCGAAAAAGTGGGTGCCGGTGCATATAAAGAAGGACTAAGTAATACACATGTGTTAGACAATCATTTCGGTAATCCACATCATAACTATAAGACAATACATATAGCAGGTACGAATGGCAAAGGTTCTGTTTCACATACGTTAGCATCGATTCTACAAGTCGCAGGATACAAAGTCGGTCTATATACCTCCCCACACCTTGTTGACTTTCGAGAGCGTATAAGGGTTAATGGTAAAACTATCAGTGAAAAATACGTAATTGATTTTGTAGAAAACGAAAGAGCTTTTTTTGAACCGCTCCATCCTTCGTTCTTTGAAATCACAACAGCTTTGGCATTTAAATACTTTGCTGATATGAATGTCGATATTGCTGTAATAGAAGTTGGACTAGGAGGCAGACTCGATTGTACTAATATAATAACCCCTGTCCTATCAGTCATAACAAATATTAGTTACGACCATACGCAATTTCTTGGTAATACTCTCGCAAAAATAGCAGGAGAAAAAGCCGGTATTATAAAAAAAGGTATACCGGTTGTTATTGGAGAAACAACAAAAGAGACACGTCCGGTTTTCGAATCAAAAGCAGAAGAGATGCATTCCCCTATCTTTTTCGCCGAAGAAGACAAAGAAATATTATCTTCAGAATCGACGAAAGAAGGAGGTAGAATTTACAATACCCGAAGCATTGGAGCTGTCGAAGGAGAATTAGGAGGATTATGCCAAGAGAAGAACGCCAATACTATATTCTGCGCATTAAAAAGGCTAGCCAATGGCGGATTTATATGCGGATGTAATAAAGAGATGCCTGTAGATCTACGTTGTAAAGACATTAAGACAGGATTTAATAATGTCTGTGAGCTTACCGGTCTGATGGGCAGATGGCAAGTCATACAAAACAACCCTAAAGTAATATGTGACACAGGACATAATGTTGGAGGATGGCTATATATCAGCAAACAACTCCATGATGTCAGTTGCGACAAAATGCATATTGTGTTCGGAATGGTAAACGACAAAGACATCAAGGGCGTCATGGAACTGCTTCCTAAAAATGCTATGTATTATTTTACAAAAGCAAATGTAAAAAGGGCTCTTGACGAGCATATACTGATTAATCTTGCACAGAATTACAACCTACAAGGAAAAGCCTATCCTAATGTGAAAGAAGCATATAATGCGGCTATGTCGGCAGCTGACAAGGATGACTTTATTTTTGTAGGAGGTAGCAGTTATATTGTATCTGATTTCCTATCAAATATGATTTAGTTGTTTTTAACACTCCCCATAATTTATTTTTAATAGTTTCTTTTGCTAATATCATTTTTTTTTTCTTACTTTGCACGTAAGTTACTAACTTAAAAAATTAAGATATTATGAGCACAAAAGAAACAGAAAACCTTTGTGGTCTGAAAAGAGAAGATTTTCAGACCACCATTAATGGAAAAAATACAGACCTTTACATTCTTAAGAACAGAAAAGGATTTGAAGTAGCAATTACAAATTATGGTGGTGCCGTAGTAGCCATAATGGTTCCCGATAAAGACGGCAAAATTGCCAATGTTATACAAGGCCATGATAATATCAAAGATGTTATCAACAGTCCGGAGCCTTATTTGTCAACTCTAATAGGCCGTTTTGGAAATAGAATATGTAAAGGCCAGTTTGTTTTAAACGGAAAAGAATATCAGTTGGCAATTAATAACGGTCCTAACGCTTTACATGGAGGACCTAAGGGATATCACACAAGAGTATGGGATGCTAAAAAGATGGGACCACGTTCCCTCGCACTTCATTATGTTTCCCCTTATGGAGAAGAAGGATTTACAGGCGAATTGAGAATAACAGTTGAATATACTTTTACAGATGCGAACGAATTGATTATAGAATATCTTGCTTGTACCAACAAGAAGACAATAATGAACCTTACTCATCACGGATTTTTCAGTCTGGCTGGTATCGCAAACCCAACTCCGACTATTGATAATTTAGTTTGCGAAATTAATTCTGATTTTTATATTCCTATCGACGAGACATCCATCCCTACGGGTGAGATTCGTTTTGTAAAGGACACACCTTTTGATTTCCGTAAACCAAAATCAATAGGTAAAGAAATAGATGCCGATAACGAACAGATTAAGAATGGTGCGGGATACGATCATTGCTTTGTACTGAATAAGAAAGAAGAAGGCGAACTGAGTTTTGCCGTTCGGTTGACAGAACCCAATAGCGGAAGAACAATGGAAGTTTACACAACAGAACCAGGTGTGCAGATGTATACTGACAACTGGGCAGATGGATACAAAGGACAACACGGGGCGACATTCCCACGACGCAGCGCCGTTTGTTTCGAATGCCAGCATTTCCCAGATAGTCCAAATCGTCCATATTTCCCATCAGTCGTGCTGAATCCAGGCGAACAATATAAGCAAAAAACGATTTATAAATTTGGAGTAAAGAAATAGCTAAACCATAACTGAATATTATCAATAACTAATAATTTTAAATAACTATGACTCAAAATCAAAAACCGAACTATATGTTCGCGTTAATTGTTGTGTTCATTGTTTGTTTCCTTATCGGATTCATTACGACAATGAACAATTCGATGATTTCCTTCTGTTCTGAAGCATTTCATCTCTCAGCTCAACAAGGGCAGTATGTGAATTCAGCCTTCTACGGAGCTTATTTATTGTCAATACCATTCGCATTCCTGATGAGTAAAATTGGTTATAAGAATACGCTTATCTTAGGTCTTGCTATATCTGGTATCGGTTTCGTTATCAATTCGATCGGTATCAATGCGGCAATTGCGGCCAATGCTAACGTTTATGTAATATTCCTTGGTTCAATGTGTCTCGTAGCAATGGGTGTCGTGATGCTTCAGAATGTAGCGAACCCTTATGTCATGGTACTTGGAGCACCAGAAAAAGGCGCATTTAGAATGACATTAAGTCAAGCACTTAATTCAGTAGCGACTACTGTTGCACCTTTATTTATTACATACGTTATCATCAATGGAAAATCACCGGCACCTGAGTACGTACCAGGTCCATTCCTTGGTCTTGGTATATTTACTGTTATCATTTGCTTGGTATTGGTATTCCTCAAATTACCAAGAATAGACGAAGCAAAACAGGCTGAAGATTCCGGTGAACATATCCAATACAAGAGTAGCGTATTCAAGTACACACACGTATGGCTCGGCGCTCTTGGTATCTTTATGTACATGGGTGTGGAAATTGGTGTACCATCAATGTTACCGTATCGTTTCCAATTACTAAATCCTGGCATGGATTCAGCTGCGCTGGCACAGATGGCGACATCATATTTGGCATTCTATTGGGGCGGTATGATGGTAGGTCGTTTCGTGGGTGCTGGTATTCTAACAAAATTTGAGCCGCGTAAATTGTTGACCTCTTGTCTATGTCTCGGTGCATTGTGCATCCTTCTGTCACTTGTATTCCAGAGCAGTATGTTAGGTATCTGGTGTATGATTGCAGCCGGTTTATTCCATTCAGTCATGTGGCCTTTAATTTTTAATCTCGGATTACAGGAATTAGGACCTCATACAAAGGCTGCAACCGGTGTTATCAATACTGGTGTTATCGGTGCTGCAATACTGATGCCTATGATGGGTTGGATTGTTGATAAGACAGGTGTTATTATTGCAATGTGTATTATGTTTATATACTATGCATATATCATTTGGTTCTGCAACTTTGGTAGTAAAATCGGATTAAGTAAGAAATAGGATTATATTTATTACAAAACTTAAATACTAAACAATTATGGATATAGAATATGTAAGAAGTCGTTTCATCAAACATTTTGATGGTCAGACCGGAAGCATTTACGCCTCTCCGGGTCGTATTAATCTGATTGGTGAACACACAGATTATAATGGAGGATTCGTTTTCCCCGGAGCAGTAGATAAAGGAATCATGTGTGAGATCCGTCCTAACGGATCAAATAAGGTACAGGCCTACTCTATCGATCTCAAAGACCGTGTAGAATTTGATATCAATGACGAAAAAGGTCCTAAAGCCAGTTGGGCTCGCTACATCTATGGTATCATCCAGGAAATGAAGAAGTTGGGCGTTGACGTTAAAGGATTCAATACAGCATTTGCTGGTGATGTTCCGCTCGGTGCCGGAATGTCTTCGTCCGCTGCATTGGAAAGTTGTTTTGCCTTTGCACTCAACGACCAATTTGGTGACAATAAGGTCTCTAAATGGGACATGGTTCTGGCAGGACAAGCAACAGAGCACAACTACTGTGGTGTAAATTGTGGCATTATGGACCAGTTTGCCAGTGTGTTTGGACAAGCAGGTAAACTGATGCGTTTGGATTGCAGAAGTCGTGAATTTGAATACTTCCCATTCAATCCACAAGGATATAAACTTGTATTAGTCGATTCTGTTGTTAAACACGAATTGGCATCATCTGCATACAACGACCGTCGTAAGAGTTGCGAAAATGTTGTGGCAGCAATGCAGAAGAAGTTTACAGACAAGAAGATTGAAACACTTCGCGATGCCGACTGGGACATGCTCGAAGCTGTTAAAGGTGATGTAAGTGAAGAAGACGCATTGAGGGCTAAATACGTTCTTGGAGAAAAAGACCGTGTTCTTGCAGTATGTGATGCACTTAACGCAGGAGATTACGAAACAGTAGGAAAGAAAATGTACGAGACACACTTCGGACTGAGTAAAGAATACGAAGTTTCTTGTGCAGAACTAGATTATCTGAATGACATAGCAAAAGAAAACGGAGTTACCGGTAGCCGAATCATGGGCGGTGGCTTTGGCGGTTGTACTATCAATTTAGTGAAAGATAGCTTATATGACAAGTTTATTGCAGATGCAAAACAAAAATATGCTGCAAAATTTGGTCATGCGCCAAAAGTTTATGATGTCGTTATCAGTGATGGTTCGCGTAAAATTGAATAATCTACTATTGATTTATATTTCTAATAAGGTTGCATCAAAACAGAAGGTGCAACCTTATTTTTTGCCATAAAATGAACGTTTTACATAAGTTTCTTGCTAAAAAGTGTAAAAAAGACACTTTTCGACAAAAATAATTTGTTTTTTTGATACAACCAATGAAATTAAATTGTAATTTTACACCCAATTTAATATGTAACATAATTAAAACCTAAAAAGATCAATATGAAAACAATGAAGAACGTATTTCTGGTCGCAGGTATGGCGTTAACAGCATTAACTGCATGTGCAGGAAGCAAGACTACAAAATTAACTGTATCGGGATTGAATCCAGCTAAATTTGTGTCGACAATTAGTGGTAAAAAAACTCAGTTGTATACCATTGCCAATAAAAATGGTATGGAAGTATGTCTTACCAACTACGGTGGACGTGTCGTATCATTGTCTGTTCCCGACAAAAACCACAAGTCAACTGACGTTGTGCTCGGCTACGATAATATAGCTCAGTATACTGACACAGCAAGAACGCCGTCTGATTACGGTTCATCAGTAGGCCGTTATGCAAATAGAATTAAAGATGCCAAAATAACAGTGGCAGGAAAAGAATACAAGTTGAGAGCTAATGATGCAATGAACTGTCTTCACGGAGGCGGCAATACAGGTTGGTTGAACAAAGTATATGATGTAAAGTCCAAAACTGATTCTTCGATCGTATTTGCAATAACAGCTAAAGACGGCGAAAACGGTTTCCCTGGCACTGTAAAGGCTACAGCCACCTATACCGTGAAAAGCGACAACACACTTGATATTATATTTAAAGCAACGACAGACAAAGAGACAGTCATCAACATGACTAATCACTCATACTTCAACTTAAACGGTGATCCATCAAAAGAGGGTTTTGATCAGGTTATGTATATCAATGCTGATAACTTTACTCCTAGTAACAGATTTTATATTCCAACAGGAGAAATCAAAAGTGTAGCTAATACTCCTATGGACTTCCGTGAACCAAAAGTAATCGGTGAAGCATACGACCCTACTTTCGATCAAATTAGAAATGCGACCGGTTATGACCACAACTGGTGTCTGAATACATTTAAGAATGGTAAAGGTGACGACACACAGGTATGTGCAAGTCTATATTCTCCTAAATCAGGCATACTGCTTGAGGTTTATACCAACGAACCTGGAATACAAGTCTATACAGGAAACTTTCAGGGTACTGGAATAAGTTGCAAGCATGGTATCAAATATCCTAAACATGTCAGTGTATGCTTCGAAAGTCAGAAATATCCTGATTCTCCAACCAAATACGCGGCGAAGACCAAAGGTTGGGAAATATCTAATCCATACTTGAAACCAGGAGAAAAATACTACAGTCATTTGGTATACAAGTTCAGCGTAAAGAAATAAAAATCATAATCAAATAAAACTATTAACAAAATGAATTGGAATGCACATGAATTCGTGTGGCTCGACTGGACTATTCTAGCAGTCGGCTTCGTACTTATTGTCTGGTATGTTTGGCGTACGTTGAAAAAAGACAAAGAAAAAATGAAAGGCGCCGACAGTCAGGACTACTTGTTCGGTAAAGGTGAACCATGGTATATAATCGGTGCTGCTATCTTTGCAGCAAACATCGGTTCAGAACATCTCGTCGGTCTTGCTGGTACAGGTGCCAAAGACGGTGTCGGTATGGCTCACTGGGAGATGCAAGGATGGATGATTCTGCTTTTAGGTTGGATTTTTGTTCCGTTCTATCAACTTCTGAACAATAAGATGGGTAAAATCATCACAATGCCTGATTTTCTGAAATACCGATACACAAAGAAGACAGGTTCTTGGTTAAGTATCATCACGCTGATTGCATATATCCTTACCAAGGTAAGTGTTACAGCATTTACTGGAGGTATATTCTTTGAATATCTGCTTGGTCTGCCATTCTGGTGGGGAGCATTAGGACTTATTGCCATTACAGCTATTTTCACTGTCTTCGGAGGAATGAAGGGAGTTATGACGATGTCGGCCATACAGACACCTATTCTTATTATAGGCTCGTTCCTTGTCCTCTTCTTGGGACTTTCGGCCCTTGGTCAAGGAAGCATAACAGAAGGATGGTCACATATGATGAACTACTGTTCACAACTTCATAACGGATACGGAACGACACACATGTTCCACTGGGAAGAAGGCGATCCTATGTACCATCAGTATCCTGGATTTGTTGTATTCCTTGGAGCTTCGATTATCGGTTTCTGGTACTGGTGTACAGACCAGCACATTGTTCAACGTGTACTTGGACAGACACGCGGTGAAGACAATGCAACTGTTATGAAACGTGCCCGCCGTGGTACCATCGCAGCAGGCTATTTCAAACTTCTTCCTGTATTCATGTTCCTTATCCCTGGTATGATTGCTATTGCCCTTTCCAGCGACCCACACAGTGGAATCACAATGGATATCACTAATCAGCACGACACAGACGGTGCCTTTGCCATGATGGTCAAGAACATTCTTCCTGTAGGTGTAAAGGGATTTGTCACAATTGGTTTCGTTTGCGCACTGGTTACATCTCTTGCCGCGTTCTTCAACAGTTGTGCGACCCTCTTCACAGAAGACTTCTACAAACCAATGAAACAAGGAAAGAGTGAAGCTCACTATGTACTTGTCGGACGTGTAGCTACTGTCGTTGTTGTTATTCTCGGTTTGCTATGGCTTCCTGTTATGATGAATATGGGTAACTTATATAGTTATCTGCAGGGTATACAGTCGTTACTTGCCCCAGCCATGGTGGCAGTATTCACGTTAGGTATTTTCTCCAAGAAGATTACACCTAAGGCAGGTGAATGGGGACTGATTGGAGGTTTCGTTATTGGTATGGTAAGACTATTAACGAATGTAATCACCAACTCAGGTGAGACCGTTATGAACGGTGCCTTCTGGAGTAGTACTGCATGGTTCTGGCAGACCAACTGGCTCATCTTCGAGTGTTGGTTACTTGTTGCCATTGTCATATTGATGATTGTCGTATCATTCTTCACAGCAGCACCAAGCAAAGAACAAGTTGAGGCAATTACATTCACAGGCGACTACAAGAAACAGATTAAAGAAAGCTTCAATGTCTGGGATATTGTTGCAACACTGGGCGTAGTAGCACTTTGCGCAGCATTCTATTACTACTTCTGGTAAAAAGAACAAATATATAAAAAATGGTAGCATACTATAACGAATATTCCAAGGTCTTTGTTTCCGTCGACTGTATCGTCTTCGGATTCGAGGAGGGCCACTTACGCATACTTATCGGCAGGCGTAAGATGGACCCGGGCCGAGGAGAATGGTCACTTTACGGTGGTTTCGTAGGTGACAATGAAAGTCTAAACGACGCAGCAAACAGAGTTCTTCACGACCTGACAGGTATGACAGGCATCTATATGAAACAAGGTGGTGCTTATGGTGAAGTAAACCGTGACCCGGGAGACCGAGTTATATCAGTAGCATATTGGGCTCTTATCAATGTCAAAGACTATGATGAACATCTGAGGGAACAATATGGACTGGAATGGGTTAATATAGACGAACTGCCTAAACTGTATTCCGACCACAACAAGATGGTTGCAAAGGCGTTAAGGATGATGCGCAAGCGTCTGTCTACTGAACCCATCAGTTTCAACTTACTACCAGAACTTTTTACTCTTACACAGTTGCAGAATGTATATGAAGCAATCGGTGGAGAAGAAGTTGACAAGCGCAACTTCCGCAAACGTATTAAAGATATGGATTTTGTAGAAAAGACAGATAAGATAGACAAGAAATCTTCAAAGAGAGGTGCAGCTTTGTATCGATTCAATGAAGAGTCTTTCAGTGAAGATCCAAATTTTAAACTCTAAAAGAAATGTTAGAAGAATTAAAAGAAAAAGTTTTTAAGGCCAATCTTGATTTGGTTAAGCACAATCTGGTCATATTCACATGGGGAAATGTGTCCGGTATCGACCGTGAAAAGGGATTAGTCGTCATCAAGCCATCCGGTGTCAGCTATGATACCATGAAGGCATCAGATATGGTTGTCGTAGACCTTAAAACAGGTAAGACTGTAGAAGGCGATCTCAACCCGTCATCCGACACCCCCACCCACCTTGTATTATATAGAGCATTCCCTGAGATAGGTGGAATTGTTCACACCCACTCTACATACGCTACAGCTTGGGCTCAGGCTGGCAAAGATATTCCAAACATCGGCACTACCCATGCAGATTATTTCCATGATGAGATACCCTGTACAGCTGATATGACAGAAGCCGAGGTGAAAGGTGAATACGAGTTGGAAACAGGAAATGTCATCGTTAAACGAATCAAGGACGGCAACATCAATCCCGTTCACACACCAGGCGTATTGGTTAAGAACCATGGTCCATTTTCATGGGGCAAAGATGCGGATAATGCAGTATACAATGCCGTCGTCATGGAACAAGTAGCCAAGATGGCATTCATTTCATTCTCAGTGAATCCCGATACGACAATGAATCCCCTGCTTATAGAGAAACATTTCAGTCGTAAGCACGGACCTAACGCATATTACGGACAAAAGAAAAAATAAAACAATATATTAATCTAAACAACATAATAAAATGGTAAAAGCATTTGATAATTTCGAAGTATGGTTCGTAACAGGAGCACAGCTCCTTTACGGAGGTGACGCAGTAGTGCAAGTAGACGGACACTCAAAAGAAATGGTAGACGGACTGAACAAGTCTGGTCGCCTTCCTATAAAAGTTGTATATAAAGGTACAGCCAACAGTTCTAATGAAGTAGCTGACATTATGTCTGCAGCCAACAATGATAAGAAATGTATTGGTGTCATTACTTGGATGCATACATTCTCACCAGCCAAAATGTGGATTCACGGATTGCAGATTCTCCGCAAACCTCTGCTCCACCTACACACACAGTATAACAAACAGATTCCTTGGGATACCATGGATATGGACTTCATGAACCTGAACCAGAGTGCTCACGGAGACCGCGAATATGGTCATATTCTGTCTCGTCTTCGCAAACCTCGTAAGACTGTTGTAGGATATTGGGATGATGCAAAGACACAGGATCATATCGCTGTATGGTCACGCGTTTGTGCAGCATGGGCAGACTCACAGGATATGCTCATCTTGCGTTTCGGCGACCAGATGAACAATGTAGCCGTTACAGACGGTGATAAAGTAGCTGCTGAACAAGTGATGGGTTATCACGTAGATTATATGCCGTTCAGCGAAGTCATGGTTTACTTCAACCAAGTAAAGGACGCAGAAGTTGATGATCTCGTTCAGGTTTACTTCAAAGACTATGCACACGACAAAGCACTCGAAGACAAGAGTACAGAAGCTTATAAGAAAATATGGAATTCAGCCAAAGCTGAAATCACACTCCGCACATTGTTAAAGGACAAGGGTGCCAAAGCATTCACAACCAATTTCGATGACCTTGGCGACGCAAACGTAGAAGAGACAGGCAAGGGATTCGATCAGATTCCTGGACTTGCTTCTCAGCGTCTGATGCACGACGGTTACGGATTCGGTGCAGAAGGTGACTGGAAATCAGCCGCTTTATACAGAACCACATGGTTTATGACACAGGGGCTTCCTGGTGGAAGTTCATTCCTGGAAGATTACACCTTAAACTTTGACGGTGACAACACATCCATCCTTGAAGCACACATGTTGGAAATCAACCCAGACATCGCAGAAGAAAAGCCACGTCTTGAAGTTCACTTCCTAGGTATCGGTATCCGCAAGAGTCAGACAGCCCGTTTGGTATTCACATCCAAACAAGGTCACGGTATCGCAGCTACTGTTGTAGATATGGGCAACCGTTTCCGTCTCATCGCCAATGATGTAAACTGCATCAAGAGCAAACCATTACCTAAACTGCCGGTAGCATCCAACCTATGGATTCCTGAACCTACATTCGAAGTTGGTGTAGGATGCTGGATTAACGCAGGAGGTACACACCACAGTTGCTTCTCTTATGATCTGACAGACGAATATTGGCGCGACTATGCTGAGATCGCAGACATCGAATGCTGTATCATCAATAAGAAGACAGACTATGAAGACTTCCGTAAGGAATTACGCTTCAACGAAGTTTACTACATGTTAAATAAAGCATTACGCTAAGATTTATGATGAACGCAAAACAAACAATAGAATCGGGTAAATCCATCCTCGGTATCGAATTTGGTTCTACAAGAATCAAAGCCGTACTGGTAGACCAGGAGAATAAGCCGATCGCCCAAGGCAGTCACGAGTGGGAAAACCAACTCGTAGACGGTCTTTGGACCTATAGCATCGATGCTATATGGAATGGTTTGCAGGACTGTTATGCCGATCTCCGTTCTAATATAAAAGAACAATACGGTATAGAACTCGAAACACTTGCTGCTATAGGTATCAGTGCCATGATGCACGGTTATATGGCATTCAATGACAAAGAAGAAATACTCGTTCCTTTCAGGACATGGAGAAATACCAATACAGGCAAAGCAGCAGCCGAATTGTCTGAGCTTTTCCATTTCAATGTGCCTCTCCGTTGGAGCATATCCCACTTATATCAGGCTATCCTCAACAATGAGGAACATGTAAAGGATATTAAATTCCAGACCACACTTGCCGGATATATCCATTGGCAGATTACAGGCGAAAAAGTGCTTGGTATCGGCGATGCATCAGGTATGATTCCTATCGACTCCACAACCAACGACTACGATGCCGAAATGGTTGGAAAGTTTGATAAACTGATTGCCCCGAAAGGCTTCGGATGGAAACTCCTCGATATTTTCCCTAAAGTATTACTAGCAGGAGAAAATGCCGGAACACTGACAGAAGAAGGTGCCAAGAAGATAGACCCGTCAGGACATCTGAAAGCAGGAATACCTGTTTGTCCTCCTGAAGGAGATGCCGGTACAGGTATGGCAGCCACCAATGCCGTCAGACAACGTACAGGTAATGTATCCGCCGGCACTTCATCGTTCTCTATGATCGTGCTTGAAAAAGCATTGTCACAGCCTTATGAAGTCATCGACATGGTAACGACACCTTGCGGCAGTCCGGTAGCTATGGTACATTGCAACAACTGTACATCCGACCTGAATGCCTGGATAAATCTGTTTAAGGAATATCAGCAACTGCTTGGTGTACCTGTAGATATGAACGAAGTATTCGGTAAACTCTACAACCATGCGCTTGAAGGAGATGCCGACTGTGGAGGACTTATCGCATACAACTATATTTCAGGAGAACCTGTAACAGGTCTTGCTGAAGGCAGACCGATGTTCGTACGTTCAGCCAACGACAAATTCAACCTGGCCAACTTTATGCGCGCCAATCTCTATGCATCTGTAGGTGTATTGAAGATAGGCAACGACATTCTCTTCAAGAAAGAGAATATCAAAGTGGACAAGATCACCGGTCACGGCGGACTCTTTAAGACCAAGGGCGTAGGACAAAGAATACTTGCCGCTGCCATCAACTCACCTATCTCTGTCATGGAGACAGCAGGTGAAGGCGGAGCATGGGGTATCGCATTGCTGGCATCCTATCTTGTCAATAAAGACAAAGACCAGTCATTAGCCGACTTCCTCGACAAGAAAGTATTTGCCGGCAACACAGGTGTAGAGGTTAAACCTACTGCAGAAGATGTGACAGGATTCGATGCTTATATTGAAAACTACATGACAGGACTGGAAATAGAAAAGGCCGCTGTCAAGTATAAGAAATAAATTAACACACTCTTCAAGAAGCGGGCCTATTACTCCTATAACAGACCCGCTTCTTTCATCAATAACAATCCTTTTATTTTATTATTTTCAATAAGAATGAGGGGAAAGGCCCTCTTTATACGTATTATCAATAAATATATAGACGAATGAAAAGACTGTTCACTACTTTGGCATTTGCTGTTGCTCTTGCCACAACAACGATGGCAGAAAATACGACAGGTACAATACATGCCAATCAGGGAAAACAAGTAATTTACAAAGAAATTTATGGTCAGTTTGCAGAGCATCTGGGTTCATGTATCTACGGTGGTCTATGGGTGGGCGAAAATTCAAAGATTCCGAACATCAACGGTTACCGTAAAGATGTCTTCGAAGCTTTGAAGAACCTTCAGGTACCAGTTTTAAGATGGCCGGGCGGATGCTTCGCCGATGAATACCACTGGACAGACGGTATAGGACCAAAAGACAAACGTCCTACGATGCAGAACAACAACTGGGGCGGAACAATCGAAGATAACAGTTTCGGTACGCACGAATTTCTCAACCTATGCGAGATGCTGGGCTGTGAACCATATATCAGTGGTAATGTAGGTAGCGGAACAGTAGAAGAACTGGCCAAATGGGTTGAATACATGACCAGCGACGGTAACACGCCGATGGCAAAACTGCGTCGCCAGAACGGACGCGACAAAGCATGGAAAGTAAAGTTTCTGGGTGTAGGTAACGAAAGTTGGGGATGCGGCGGAAGCATGCGCCCTGAATATTACGGCGACCTGTACCGCAGATACTCCACATATTGCAGAAATTACGATGGCAACCAACTGTATAAGATTGCCAGCGGAGCCAGCGATTACGATTACAACTGGACCAAGACACTGATGAATAATGTAGGTCACCGCATGAACGGTTTGTCACTGCATTACTACACCGTTACGGGATGGAACGGCAGCAAAGGTTCCGCAACCAAGTTTGACGGCGACGACTATTATTGGACCATGGGCAAATGCCTTGAGATCGAAGACGTCATCAAGAAGCACTCTACCATCATGGACGAGAAAGACCCGAAGAAACAGATCGGTCTCCTCGTTGACGAATGGGGAACATGGTGGGATGAAGAACCCGGAACAATCAAGGGGCACCTCTACCAGCAGAACTCCATGCGCGACGCAATGGTGGCAGCCTTGACACTGAATGTGTTCCACCGTCATACCGACCGCATACGCATGGCCAACATCGCTCAGGTAGTCAACGTCTTGCAATCGATGATACTCACCAACGATAAAGGTATCGTACTCACCCCTACCTATCATGTATTTGAGATGTACAAGAAATTCCAGGATGCCACATTCCTGCCGATGGACCTCAAGTGCGACAGTATGCAGGTACGCGACAATCGGATGATACCGATGATCAGCGCATCGGCAGCACGTGAAAAGAATTCCAACACCATAGTCGTATCACTGGTCAATGTCAGTCTTGACAAAGCACAGGAGATATCATTCAATATAGACGGCGCCACAGCCAAAACAGTAAGTGGCCGAATCCTGACATGCAAGGATATCAAAGACTATAATGATTTCACTACCCCAGAAACTGTCAAACCAGTAATATTTAATGGTGCAAAGGTTTCAAAAAGCGGACTTAAAGTCAAAATCCCCGCTAAATCAGTTGTTGTATTGGAATTAAAGTAGTAACTTTGCAAAGAGAAATGTTTAAATCAAATAATTATAAGAACAATGAATGACAAGAAATTAATGAACCAAGCAGCGGACAACATCCGTATTCTAGCTGCTTCGATGGTAGAAAAAGCTAAATCAGGACACCCAGGTGGTGCTATGGGTGGAGCAGATTTCGTAAACGTACTTTTCTCTGAATTTTTGGTATACGATCCCAAGAATCCTGAATGGGAAGGCCGCGACCGTTTCTATCTCGATCCGGGTCACATGTCACCAATGCTTTATTCAGTACTGTGTCTTGCAGGAAAATTCACACTCGACGAACTGCAGCAGTTGCGCCAGTGGGGCTCACCTACTCCGGGACACCCTGAACGCGACCTCACACGTGGTATAGAGAACACATCCGGTCCTTTAGGACAAGGACATACATTTGCTGCCGGTGCAGCCGTAGCAGAAAAATTCCTTCAGGCACGTCTTGGCAAGGAAGTAATGCAGCATAAGATTTACGCATACATATCAGATGGTGGTATAGAAGAGGAAATCTCTCAGGGTACAGGTCGTCTGGCAGGCACACTGGGATTGAACAACCTCATCATGTTCTACGATTCCAACGATATCCAGCTCTCTACAGAGTGCGGTGTCGTCATGAACGAAGACACAGAGGCCAAATATAAGGCATGGGGATGGAACGTGATGAAAATCAACGGTAACGATCCAGATCAGATTCGCGAGGCTTTGAAGAAAGCACAAGGAGAGAAAGAACGCCCTACCCTCATCATCGGTAAGACAGTCATGGGAAAAGGCGCTCTGAAAGAAGACGGAAGCAGTTACGAGCACAGTATCAAGACACACGGTGCACCTCTGGGAGGCGAAGCATACCAGAACACCATCAAGAATCTGGGCGGCGACCCAACAGATCCATTCAAGATCTTCGACGAGGTAAAAGCATTATATGCCAACCGCGAAAAAGAACTCGAAAAGATTGTTGCCGAACGTCATGCTGTAGAAGCAGCCTGGGCCAAAGCCAATCCCGAGAAAGCAGCTCAGCTGAAAGAGTGGTTCTCAGGTAAAGCGCCAAAGGTAGACTGGAGTGTTGTGGCACAGAAAGAAAACTCTGCTACACGTGCAGCATCAGCAGCATGTCTGGGTGCACTTGCACAGCAGGTTCCAAATATGGTTTGCGCATCAGCCGACCTTTCCAACAGTGATAAGACAGACGGATTCCTGAAATATACCAAGTCTCTTGTAAAGGACGACTATTCAGGAGCATTCTTCCAGGCAGGTGTCAGCGAGTTGACGATGGCATGTATGTGTATCGGTATGTATCTCCACGGAGGTGTCATTCCGGCATGTGGTACATTCTTCGTATTCTCCGACTATATGAAACCAGCCGTACGTATGGCAGCCCTGATGCAGGTTCCTATCAAGTTTATCTGGACACACGACGCATTCCGCGTAGGTGAAGACGGACCAACCCACGAACCGGTAGAACAGGAAGCACAGATTCGTCTGATGGAGAAACTGAAGAACCATGCAGGCAAAGACAGCGTTCGCGTATTCCGCCCGGCAGATGCCGATGAAACTACTGTATGCTGGAAACTGGCCATGGAGAACACAGAAACTCCTACGGCTCTTATCTTCTCTCGTCAGAACATCACCAAACTACCTGCCGGTACAGATTACGAGCAGGCAGCCAAGGGAGCTTATATCGTAGCAGGCAGCGATGAGAAATTTGACGTTATTCTTCTCGCCGACGGTTCAGAAGTTGCCACACTGGTAGCCGGTACAGAACTGCTCCGCAAGGATGGTATCAAGGTTCGCATCGTCAGTGTACCGAGTGAAGGACTGTTCCGCAGTCAGAGCAAAGAATATCAGCAGAGCATCCTGCCGAAAGGAAGCAAGATATTCGGTATGACAGCAGGTCTTCCTGTAACACTCGAAGGACTGGTAGGAGCCAACGGTAAAGTATTCGGCATGGAGAGTTTCGGTTTCTCTGCACCTTACAAAGTGCTTGATGAGAAACTCGGTTACACAGCCGAGAACGTTTACAAGCAGGTAAAAGACCTACTAGCTGAATAATATGGAAATCAAGACGATAGGATTAGCCAGCGACCACGCAGGATTTGAACTGAAACAGTATGTCAAACAGTACTGCGAGGCCCATGGCTATGAATACAAGGATTACGGCACTTACACCACCGACAGTTGCGATTATTCCGACTTCGGTCATGCGCTGGCAGAAGGAATAGAATCCGGCGAAGTATATCCCGGTATTGCGATATGCGGTAGTGGTGAAGGAATCAGTATGACGCTCAACAAGCATCAGTCTATCCGTGCCGGATTATGTTGGATTCCGGAGATAGCTCATCTTATCCGTCAGCACAACAATGCCAATGTACTCGTTATGCCAGGACGTTTTATAGATAATGCTATGGCTGAAAAGATCATGGACGAATATTTTTCTACCGACTTTGAAGGCGGACGTCATCAAAGAAGGATAGATAAGATTCCTGTTCAGAAATAATACAAACATAATAAAGGCGGACTTGTTGAGAGTTCGCCTTTATTTTTTTGTATAATTATATATCTACGTTTATCTTATTCCTTGTAGATGATAGATGAACCGATATCCTTTAACGCACCGTTCTCCTCATATTGATAGAGACTGATAGCGTCTTTATCACCCGCGGTGATTACGACGAATGTGCCCGTCACTCCTGGATCATCCGAGTTGTTGTCCACCCATGTACCGTCATTGATATAATATTTTCCTGTTTTGGTAATACAATATTTAGGCACATGCGTATGACCGAATACGACGATGTCCACATTTTCCTTATTATTCTCCAGGTACTGCACCTTAGCCTGATTATAATAGTATTTCCAATCGAGCGTTCCCAATACGGCAGGTATGAATTCATTAGCTACCATGACATGATTCTGTGTCTGCCGTGTAGCCCATGTCCGTTGGATATTCTTATACAGCAGACCTGAAATGGTACCATCCGATTGCTTCTGAGGATAGAAATCCAGATAAGTGTAATCATGGTCAAATCCCGCAATATGCATCTTGAATATCTTTTCGTTCAAATCCTCTTTGGGCGTGAAACGCTGTGAAACTGTCGCTATAAGCGCATAGTATTTATAAGCACCATACTGGTCTATATCAGTTGAATCGGGGACGGGAGCCACCACAGGATAAGCCTTCTTTACCGACGGATATCCCTCTTCCACCCATGTAGCTGCATACCGTGCATAAAAGTATCCGGCTGGCAGAATCGTGTTGTCGTTGCCACACAACTCTTTATTGGAAACGTGGTCCGGGGCAGAAAACACATCATAGCGATGACTGTGCTCAATAGCTATTTCTTTTCGGTTGCCAGTGTAATAAGTACCTAATCCCTGTGCGTCACTAACCTGTACGATACCCGGAACAGCCTCTTTCAGTATACCCTCTTCCAACGTCAAATCGTGATTACCGGGCACATAGACCAGTTTGATACCACTTTTTACTACATGATTGAGTTCTTCAAACACATCCTTATTATTAGCCACCACACCTTTATAAAATTTATTTTCGTCAGTGTAACTAGGATAATAAACAGGCAAATACCATGCATCAAGAAAATCACCGATGATGACCAGTTCCCGCACATCCGTCGTATTATGCAAGCGTTTCAGAAAATCCACAAAGAGTGTACGGTTTTTCACTGTTTCGGCAAAATCGTCATCTATTCCCAGATGGAGATCACTTACTGTCACAATCTTATTGCGTTCATTTCCTGCATTCCATAACGGTTTTGCCGACTCCGGGTCGGAACCAACCGATTCATCGTGAGAACAACTCAGAATGGGTGTACACAAAAACAACGCAGAACATAATAGCAATAGTGTCTTGAATGTTTTGTTCTTCAAAATACATCTTTTCATAATCGTAATATTATATTAATAATTTCATTTATTTTCGCAAATATATGAAAAAATATCAATATATATCACTTTTATACATAAAAATGTTCTATTTCACGTACTATTTTAACAAATTAATTGTTGAAACATATCTTTTAATGTACAAATATGATGCTCTGTTTACTTCTGTATCATCACTTTCTTACAGGATAAGCCCTTACCGTTGTTAAATAAAATCATATAAACACCATTCCCGAGCGTAGACATATCAGTCGATACTTTCTGTCCGGACTGATTATATACAGCCACCACCGATTCCTGATTATCCATCATACTCGCTGCACTGATATCTGTTGTCGCTGATTTTAATATAACGGCTGTCACTGACAGTGAAGGTACTGTTAAAGTAAAGGAATTAGAGGTTACAGTCACTGTACTCGTTTTCAGTGCATTATTGGTATGCGATACAAATGTTTCTGTCGAAGGAAGCGACGCAAGTTGCAAAGTAGTGTAATTACCATTTCCTACTCCGAAATTATTGAGATTCACCGTCACATTACGCGCAGCACTCATATCACGATTGACAATAATCACGGTCATCGAGTCGGCTGCATTGTTTATGCTACTATAAGCGGAGACGGTATTCTCTATCGACGATGTACTGGATATACTATAATCCTTTGCATAGCGGCTGAAGAGATGAAGCGTTTCCCACATACCCGTCTGCCACGACCAGGAAGTGAATGTGTTTACACCATGATTGGCAAATGTTCCCAGATGTGACGCATAGACCACAGCCGTAGCACTCGAATTGGTTGCTGTAGTATTTGGTGTCCATTCACCCAATCCGATATCAATACCACTGTTAGCACCATAATATTTATCTATCCAGTCACTGATACGTTTGAAGATATATTCTTTATTCAGACTGGTATCATATCCGCCGTTAATCGTATGCAAACCATTTGAACAGGGATGTTCATAACTTGTATCATAATACAACCGATGCAGTTGTAATGCTTCCGCATCACCGTTCTTGATGTCGGGATAACTATGTATATCCACCTCATCGAGGACTCTGATACCTGATGATTTTTCCTCTTCGGCGCATCGCTTGATAAAGTATTCCAGCCAACAGTAGTATTTGCCGTCCACACGGATGTCCTCACTGGCATATTTGTACCATTGCCACTCATTAGCCGCTACCGGTCCGCATATTTTAATATCAGGAAAGATTGCTTTTGCCTTCTTGGCATATTCAAAGAATCTGTCCATAAAAGCAGAAGCAGCAATCTGCGTCGGCATAGCCCAGTCGTGTGTACCGCACCATATCTCAGGTTCATTGTCCATATCCCAATACATGAATTTACTCTTATCCAGCGCCAGTCCGTCTTTGTCGAACCAATGATTCAGAATAGCCAGCGCAGAATCTGCCGGCCATTCTTTGGAGAACAAAGTGATGTCGCCGTCTTTCAGTGCCTTTACGCCCTCCACATTATCGGGATTAACCGTTCCTCCACCGGCGAGGTTTTCATTAACGCCCCACCACCAAGCCGAACGATTATAACCCCAATCATTGAAGTTGTGATCTTTACTGTTAGCTACCCTTCCGAGCAACTGGAATGCAAACATAGCCTGCAAATCCGTAAAGTCATTGTTTACGATCTGAGCATATTTGTCCCAGTCTTCATCATATACATTATTATACCAGTCAGGATGCACAGTCATCTTCTTTTTCCAGTTGTATGCCGACATGTTATTACCGCCACCGATACGCGCAAAACGCAGACCTGCATCTTTGTAAAACTGTGCCGTCTTGTCCAGACTTTCATTTTTACCATATATGAGCGGTGATATTTTCTTTTTACCTTGAGATGCATCGACCGTGATGACCGCATTTTGAGCACTGCTGCTCGCATATACACCGAGCATCGCCAGAAGCAGTAAAATAGATTTAAGATAGTAAAGGTGTTTCATTGTTTCATCCTAATTATTAAGTATAAATTTATCCACCACATGCGCTACCCCGTCCTCTTCGTTAGAATACGTAATATAGTCGGCGGTATCTTGTATCTTCAGTGGAGCATTAGCCATTGCCACGCCCAGTCCGGCATAATCTATCATACTTTGGTCGTTGTATCCGTCACCGCACGCTATCACCTCCTCTTTGCCGATGCCGACTGTCTTGATCAGTCGGTCTAGAGAACGGGCCTTGTCGATACCCAGTGGCACACATTCCAGAAAGAAGCCCGCAGAGCGATAAAGTTCCATCTTACCGTCCAACTGTCCCAGCAGTTTCAGTTCCAGTTGATGCAGAGGAGCCGGGTCGCCCACTATCAGACATTTGTTGATGGGATAAACCACCTGATTCAGGAAATCGTCATATTTCACAAGGGGCATTTTATTAATGAAAGCCTCATGTTTCACATATTTGTTTTCCGTTTCAGATGCAGCGATACGATTTCCCTGATAAGTAAGAATTTCCATTCCGGCCTCGATGGCAGAATTGTAGAGTTCAGGAACAAGAGACTCGTCCAGTATCTGTTCGAACATCACCTGTCCGTTCTCGCAGTCGGTCACCTTACCTCCGTTGAAAGCAAGGATATAGCCACCGTGTGTGGCCAGTTCCAGTTCCTCGGCTAGCGCAGTAATACCGTAAGTAGGTCTACCGGATGCCAGCACAATCCTGACACCCTTTTCCTGAGCTTTCATCAGCGCATTCTTAGTCTTAGGTGTTATCTCCTTCTTGTCATTGGTCAGCGTACCGTCGAGGTCCAGCACTATCATCTTGTATTTCATATAGTTGAATATAATGTCGGTTAGGCTTGCAAATTTATGAAAAATAATTTAGAATTAGAGCAAAAGAAGAAAATAACGTTCGTTTTTCATCGTTTTTTGCGGTACGATTCTGTACGTCGACATAAGAGAAAAAAAACGAATTTTATTTTGTATTACGCTCCACATGCATTATCTTTGTCGCCAAATATTTAGATTGATAAATCAAAAGACAGACAATAGATGTTCAGCATATTAGTCATAGAAGATGAAGAAAGAGTGGCTTCACTGCTAAAGTGCGGTCTGGAGGAGAGTGGTTACAGGGTCACATTAGCATACGATGGTGAAATGGGACTCAGACTGTTTTCCGCTTCCCCGTTCGACTTGGTGATATCAGATGTCATACTCCCCAAGATGAACGGTTTCGAACTATGCAAAAAGATAAGGGAGGCTAACCAGTCTATGCCCATTCTGATGCTTACAGCTCTCGGCACGACAGATGACAAACTGGACGGTTTTGATGCGGGGGCAGATGACTACATGGTGAAACCTTTTGATTTTAGAGAACTGAATGCGCGCATCAATGTACTCTTGCGCAGGTCGACCAATGAAATAAAAGATATGAAAAGCGAGATGAATTATGCCGACCTGACGATAAATCTGAAGAACAAAAAAGTAACCAGAGGAGGAATCGAAATCAAATTGTCACCAAAAGAATACAACTTGTTGATATATATGATGGAAAACGCTGATCGCATAGTGACAAGGATGGAAATAGCCGACAAAGTATGGGATACTCATTTTGATACCGGCACCAATTTCATCGATGTGTATATCAATTATCTCAGAAAGAAGATAGATAAAGATTTCGACATCAAACTGATTCACACCAGAACAGGGATGGGATTCATATTTACTGACCAACCATGAAGATACGTACTCGGCTAACGCTCAAATACACAGCGGTCACAGCATTGGTGTTTATCCTGCTGATGTGCACCATCTACCTGATGACAGAGCACAACAGAAGCCGTGCCTTTTATCATGATCTGGAACGGGAGGCCGTAACGAAAGCCCATCTTTTCCTTCAAAACAAAGTGGACCCCAGGACGATGCAGTCTATATACAGCAACAACAAGGTGTATATAGATGAAGTAGAGGTGGCCGTATATACCACAAACTTCAAGATGTTGTACAACGATGCCATCAGTAATGATATCGTGAAAGAGACACCTAAGATGATAGCTGAGGTCAAAAAGAGCGGAATGATCTATTTTAATGTAGGTAAATATCAGGCTCTGGCCATGCTCTACAGATACAACAGCCATGATTATGTGGTTACGGCTGCCGCCTATGACGGATATGGGATAACAGCAGAAAGGGCTTTGGAAGAAATGCTCATCATCATTTCCCTTATCAGCCTTTCCCTGCTCTGCGGCATCGGTTGGGTACTGGCAAGAAGTGCACTTAAACCTGTTTCTGATATCGTAGACGAAGCTGAGAGCATCACCGCCGTCGAGATACACAGACGTCTGCCTGTAGGTAATGAGAAAGATGAACTGGGTGAACTGAGTGTGGCTTTCAACAGGATGCTCGATCGGCTGGAGAAAGCTTTCGAATCTCAAAAAATGTTCGTAAGCAATGTATCTCACGAACTGCGCACTCCGATGGCTGCACTGATAGCCGAACTGGAACTGACCCTGATGAAGAAACGGAGTGTAGATGAATACGAAAGAGCGATCAATAATACCCTCGACGACTCTAACCGTATCGTAAAATTGGTACAGGGATTGCTGGATATGGCTAAGACAGACTATATGCCGGAACAGATAAAGAAAGAACCCGTACGTCTGGATGAACTGTTGCTTGATGCCCGTTCCATCGTACTGAAAGCCAATCCGCAATATGACATAGAGATCGTCTTTGAACAGGAGGCTGACGACGACTCGTTCATTACAGTCCACGGCAATAGTTATCTGCTCACTACGGCTTTCAGGAATATCATAGAGAACAACTGCAAATTCTCGGAAGATAAAAGTTCAATCGTGAGAATTTCTTTCTGGGAAGACAATGCCATTATCCGTTTTTCAGACAACGGTATCGGCATATCAAAGGCAGACGCTTCCCTCATATTCGTGCCTTTCTATCGTGGTGAGAACAAAGGTTATGCCCGTGGGAACGGTATAGGGATGGCACTGGTCAAAAAAATCATCGGTATACATCACGGAACCATCCAGGTGAACTCGGTACAGGGTGAAGGTACTACATTCCTCATCACTTTACCGCACATCTAAGCAGCGTCATCACATTTTTCTAATCACTTTCTAATATCTGTTTAATCGTTCTCTAACATATCATTATATGAAAGAGCGTTACCTTTGCAGTGTTTTTAATTCAATTGTTTTGTTACACTGTAAAATCAGGAGGGTAAAAGGATGTGGTGGAAAATGGCTAATCAGTCTGTCAAAGACGTGTTTGCTACTTTGCAGACGACAACTGTCGGTCTTCGTCGTGAAGATGTAGAACGCAGGAGAGATGAATTTGGTGAAAACATAGTGGTACATGAACAGAAAAAGAGCATAATCGTACTTTTGTGCAATGCTTTCATTAATCCGTTTATAGGTGTACTCACGGTATTGGTGATCATATCGCTCATTCTGGATGTACTGACCGCCGATCCGGGTAGCAAAGATTGGACCGGACCCATCATCATCAGTGTCATGGTGGTGGCAAGTACCATACTCAGATTCTGGCAGGAATGGAAAGCTGGCGAGGCGACAGAGGGACTGATGAAAATGGTGAAGAACACATGCACCGTAAAGAGAGCTGAAGAAAGCACATATCAGGAGATCGACATCTGCGAACTTGTTCCCGGTGATATGGTATATCTATCGGCTGGCGACATGGTTCCCGCAGATATCAGAATCGTGGAAAACAAAGACCTTTTCGTAAGTCAGGCTGCATTGTCAGGCGAATCGGAACCAGTAGAGAAACGGGCCGGCAAGACATCTGTAGACAAAAAAGAAGCCAATGTTGTAGATCTCGACAATATCTGTTATATGGGTACTACGGTAGTCAGTGGTTCAGCCATAGGCGTGGTAATAGCTATAGGCAACAAGACCTATCTGGGTGCCATAGCAAAGAACATAACAGGTACAAGAGCTAAGACAGCCTTTGACAAAGGTGTAACCAAAGTCAGTATGCTACTGATCCGTTTTATGTTGATTATGGTTCCCTTCGTGTTTTTCGTCAACGGATTTACAAAGGGAGAATGGTTAGAAGCATTCATCTTCGCAGTATCCGTGGCTGTAGGTTTAACACCAGAAATACTGCCGATGATCGTAACGGCAACATTGTCTAAAGGTGCCGTTACGATGTCAAAGAAAAATGTTATCGTAAAGAATCTGAACGCTATACAGAATTTTGGAGCTATGAATATATTATGTACGGACAAGACAGGTACACTGACGTGTGACAGTATCGTACTCGAGAAGTATATCAATGCAGACGGAAGCGCCGACAACGACCGCCGAATATTGAGACACGCCTACTATAACAGTTTTTTCCAGACAGGACTGAAGAATCTGATGGATAAAGCCATTCTAGCCCATGTGTCCGACCTTCAGATGGAACATCTGGCAGACGACTACACAAAAGTGGACGAGATTCCGTTCGACTTTGTCCGTCGGTGTATGTCAGTAGTGGTTGAAGACCATAATCATAAAAGACAGATTATCACGAAAGGGGCTGTAGAAGAAGTGTTGTCTATATGCTCACACGTTGAGATTGGTGACACCGTATGCGAGATAACCGACGACTTGCGCAAGAAAGCGATGAATATCACGGAAGATATGAACCGGGATGGATTGCGTGTGATAGCTGTTGCTCAGAAAAGTTATGTAGAGAAAGGTTGCGAGTTTTCTGTCGCCGACGAGGATGATATGGTACTGATTGGTTATCTGGCTTTTCTCGACCCACCCAAGCCATCGGCAGCCGACGCCATACACAAACTCGAAGAGAACGGTGTACAGGTGAAGGTTCTCTCAGGTGACAACGAGGCTATTGTCAAAACCATTGCTCGCCATATAGGTATGGACAGTACAAAGTCGCTCACAGGTATGCAGATTGATGCGATGAGCGATGATGAACTGAAGGACAAACTGCCAGATACGGTGTTATTCTCAAAACTAACCCCATTGGCCAAATCGCGCATTATTACGATATTGCAAGACTTAGGCAATACAGTAGGTTTTATGGGCGACGGCATTAATGATGCGGCAGCTCTCCGTCAGTCGGATGTGGGCATATCTGTAGATTCGGGTGTGGATATAGCCAAGGAGAGTTCAGACATCATACTGCTGGAGAAGGATCTGATGGTGCTTGAAGATGGTGTTATCGAAGGGCGCAAGACATTTGGCAATATGATGAAATACATCAAGATGACCACTAGTTCCAATTTCGGCAATATGTTCAGTGTGCTTGCGGCCAGTGCATTCCTGCCTTTTTTGCCTATGATGCCTGTACATCTGTTAATACAGAATTTGCTGTATGACACGTCCCAGATATCCATACCTTTTGATAAGTTCGACGGTGAATATCTCAAGAAACCACGCAGATGGGATGCCTCCGATCTGAGTCGTTTTATGCTGTGTATCGGACCCATAAGTTCTGTGTTTGATATACTCACATACTTGCTTATGTGGTATGTATTCGGTTGCAACAGCCCAGCACACCAGTCATTGTTCCAGTCTGGTTGGTTTGTTGAAGGACTGATATCTCAGACGCTGATTGTCCACATGATACGTACCCGTCGTATACCGTTCATTCAAAGTCGGGCATCGTGGCCTGTCATGGGTTTGACATTGTTAATCATGGCACTGGGATGTGTGATTCCGTTCACCAGACTGGGAGCTGCCATCGGACTGGTGCCGCTCCCCTTGTCTTACTTCTTCTGGTTGATAGGCATTCTTTTCTGTTATTGTATGCTTACTCAGATAGTAAAAAGACTATATGTACGCAAATTCGGCACGTGGCTCTGATGTCTTATATGCCTACATGGATATATTTTTCTCTTTTTATCATAAGAGAGTTTCGTGACTGTCACAAGTCACCATTATTTCACCACCACTGTCTTACCTTTGCGGATATACAGACCAGGCGATGTGGGACGGGCTGAGAGACGAATACCCTGCAGGGTATAGTACGGGGCATTATCGTCGCTGTCTGTAACAACCTCTTCGATGCCCGTGGCGGAGATGATGTCCACCGAATCCTGATAGATGATGTCCTGTCCCGCCTCGTCAGTAGCTACCCATAGGTGATAGGTGCCGGCCTCGGCAGGTACGAACGAGATGACGACATTCTCCGTGCTGTCCTCTTCGATGGCTGTGCCCACCATGTTGACATAGTTACCGAGCGTATCTGTCTTGCTGACGAAGAGATAGAGATAGCCGTTGTATTCCTCACCCTGACTGTTCACGGCGAGATGCAGATATTGCTTCCAGGTATCTAATCTACTGCCCACAACGCTGTCGGATACGACCGTCAGTACAGGATTTATGTTTGGATACAAGGTAAGCGTCACTTTGCCTGCATAGTTCACTACGGCTTTGATGGAATATTTTGTTCCCTCAAAGGTATTGTACCATGTCTCCGTGCCATATACCCTACTGACGGGCACGAGGTTATAGACACCTGCCGTCAGATGGATATTAGATGAGCGGATATGCAATATTGCTCCCTGTCCCGTTCCAATCGAGATAGTACCTTCTGCAATGACATCAAGACTACCGTCTGATTTTAATACCGCATAGCCTCTATCAAAGGTGTTCTTGGCTCCGAAATTAGCTTGTATGACAGTGATAATATCAGTGGAAGACTCTACTTGGTACAGGTCCAGCTGTATCTTCTGCTCCGCTTCCCCACCGTTTGGCCTTTGGATGCCTATCACAGCATCCTGCCAGTAATTGAAGCCATCATAATTTTTACCTGTATAGTCTTCTGAAGAAAAGGGCTGGAGAACGGACAGTTTGAAGTATCCGT
>NZ_CALMHT010000179.1 GCF_937863835.1 uncultured Prevotella sp. | reverse complement strand
TAGTTTGATGCGGCTTATTCTTATGAGTTAACCGCAAAATTTGCGGTTTATTCATAAGATATGTTGCAAGATGAAATTTTTTTTCGTTTTATACCTCCATCCTCCACCCGGATGCATGATTTTCTTCGTAATATTCTGATAGATAATTATTTGCAAAAAACAGGGTGCTTCAGAACCTCCACCAAACCTCCACCCATCCTCCACCTGTCAAAATTCCCCGTCGTGCGAGAAAAATTGCGCACTGCGGAAAAAAATTATCCTTGAAGAATAAAAAATTTCCCTTGTGCGCAATTTTTCTCGCACGACGTGGAAACGCCAGATACCAACTTAACCTTCTGTTATCACTGGGCATATCTTGAAAACTACCGCTTTTGAATAGTAAACTACCGCTTTTGAGTTGCATTTTCACCGCTTTTGAAGAAGATTTAGGCCTAAAATTGATTCAATACTAGTGGGGTTGTTCTTCATCCCCATCGCTTTCGCAACATTTTTAGGCCTAAAAGTTGTACGAATCCATCGATTTGAGTATCTGAACAAGCTGATTTGCACAACCGGATATACGATTTGTGTGATGTTTGTGCGTGGCTTTATTACGTTTACAACCGTAGTTGTCGATTATTAACATCTTGGTTGTCAACGGTTTAGGAAGTCCTGTGACGCTGTGACGTTTATTTTTCTTTTTTTTCTATTCTGAGCTGGGATTTTCATCCCCAAGGCCTCAAAATCGAAGGGCATCATGTCAATGGAAACTGGCTCATTATCAATTTAAAGCTCATTATAATGAAGCAGTGGAAGTATCAGGATGAGCCGATATATTTCCTAGATGCAAAGGTAAAAAATAATCTTCATATAAAGAACAAAGTCAATAAGTTTTTCAAAAAAAAGAGGCGCACCATTTTTGATGCGCCTCTTTTAATATATAACGAAATGTTCGTTTATTCTGCTGTTTCAGATTCCTCTTCCGCTGCACGGAAGTTGACAAGATCTTCTGCGATGAAGTTCTTGATATAGGCTGTATGGCCCATCACTTCTTCCTCTGCATGACGAACATATACATTGGCACTCTTCTGGAAAAGTTCAGGAGCGTGTGTGGCGTCATCAAGAATAAGGAGAGACATGATGATTTCTGCTGTCATATTGTAAAGACGGCGGCCAAGGAAATCGTGAACCTCTGTGTTGTTAGCTTCCTTGACGTAGTTGAGGCTCTGCTCGTACAGTTCTACCAACTTGGAAACGCGTACCTTGAGTGATTTCAAATCCTCTGATACCTCATTATTATCAAGCATCTCTTTGATGATGTTCAGGTAGGTGCCGTTGGTGATGTAGCGGATGGCTGCAACAACCTGCAACTGTGTCGTACCCTCATAGATGGAGAAGATACGGGCATCACGGAACAGACGCTGACTCTTGTACTCCATGATGAAACCTGAACCTCCGTGGATGGAGATGGCATCGTAAGCATTCTGGTTGGCATATTCCGAGTTCATACCCTTAGCCAACGGTGTGAAGGCATCTGCCAATCTCTGGAACTTCTTCATCTCCTGACGCTCCTCGGGCGTAAGTTTACGCTCGCGGGAAATGTCCTCGAGGGCTTTGTAGATATCTACAAAACGGGCTGTCTGATAAAGAAGAGAACGACCGGCATCGAGTTTTGCCTTCATACGTGAAAGCATATCGTAGACAGCCGGGAATGTGATGATCTTCTTGCCAAACTGTGCACGCTCTTTCGCATAAGCCAGTCCTTCGTTGTATGCTTCCTGCTCTACACCTACACTCTGTGCGGCGATACCCAGACGGGCACCGTTCATCAGGGCCATCACATACTTGATCAGTCCCAGTTTGCGGTCGCCGCAGAGTTCTGCCTTGGCATTCTTGTAAGTAAGTTCACAGGTAGGTGAACCGTGGATACCCAGTTTATGTTCGATGTGACGCACGTTGACGCCACCCTGATTCTTGTCGTAGATGAACATGGACAGTCCGCGGCCGTCGGTAGTACCTTCTTCGGAACGCGCCAGTACCAGGTGGATGTTAGAGTCACCGTTTGTGATGAAACGTTTCACACCGTTCAGATACCAGCAATCGTCTTTCTCGCTGTAGGTAGCTTTTAGCATCACGCGCTGAAGGTCGGAACCGGCATCCGGTTCGGTCAGGTCCATAGACATGGTCTCACCTGCACAGACACGGGGAATGTATTTCTGGCGCTGCTCTTCGGTACCAAACTCATACAGGGTGTCGATACACGACTGCAGTGACCATACGTTCTGGAAACTGGCATCGGCTGCAGAGATAACCTCTGAAAGCATGGAGAAAGTGGTGTTGGGAAGGTTGAGACCGCCGTAACGACGTGGCATGGATACGCCATAAAGTCCTGCCTTGCGGGTAACATCAAGATTCTCGAAGGTCTTGGAAGCATAGATCATACGACCGTTCTCGAGATGCGGACCTTCGATGTCCACATCCTCAGAGTTCGGTTCGATGACATTCGCTGCCACGTCACCTGTGATATCAAGGATTCTCTTATAGTTCTCGATGGCATCCTCATAATCTACAGGAGCATCTGCATAAGTATCTTTGTCCGCATAGTTGCGCTCTACGAGCTCAACGATTCTCTTCATCAACGGATGATGGAGATGAAATTCCAATTCTGGATGGTCTGTATAATAGTTTGCCATGATTATTTGCTGTTTTGTTTGTAATACTTAATCAGTTTCGGAACCACCTCTTCCACAGTACCGTTGATTACATAATCGGCTATCTTGTTGATAGGTGCGTCCGGATCACTGTTTACTGATATGATGATACCGCTGTCCTGCATACCGGCGATGTGCTGGATCTGTCCTGAGATACCGCATGCGATATAAACCTTAGGATGGACGGTGACACCGGTCTGACCGATCTGACGGTCGTGGTCTACGAAACCTGCGTCGACAGCTGCACGGCTGGCACCGACCTCGCCATGAAGTTCCTTGGCCAGTTTGAAGAGCATGTCGAATCCTTCTTTGCTTCCCATACCGTAACCGCCGGCTACAACGATAGGAGCACCTTTCAGATTATGCTTGGCAGCCTCGATATGACGGTCGATGACCTTGACTACATAATCGGTGGAAGGTACATACTTGGCTACATCAGCGATAACGACCTCACCCTGATAGTTCTCGTCGATTACCTCGCGCTGCATCACACCGCTACGTACGGTAGCCATCTGTGGACGGTGGTCGGGATTGACGATGGTAGCGACGATGTTACCACCGAAGGCAGGACGGATCTGATAAAGCAGATTCTCATAGTGCTTGCCACTCTTCTTGTCATCATATTCACCGATCTCGAGAGATGTACAGTCGGCTGTAAGACCGCTGGTAAGGGAAGATGAAACCCGAGGACCGAGGTCGCGGCCGATAACGGTGGCGCCCATCAGACAGATCTGAGGTTTCTCCTCTTTGAATAAGTTGACCAGGATGGATGTATGGGGTGCTGATGTATAAGGGAAGAGTCCCTCGGCATCAAAAATAAATAATTTGTCTACACCATAAGGCAGAATCTGTTTCTCGACCTTGCCCTGAATGCCTGTGCCGGCAACGACAGCGTTGAGCTGAACGCCCAGTGTGTTCGCCAGTTTACGGCCTTTGGTCAGTAGTTCCTGAGATACTTCGGCAACAGTAGTGCCTTCGATCTCGCAATATACAAATACGTTGTTCATAAGTCTACTTCTGTTTTATTAACCGATAATCTTTTCATCAAGCAATTCCTTGATCATTCCCTCCACATCAGCGTCGCTGGATGTAAGGGTCTTACTCTCTTTAGCCTGGAACACGATGTTCTGCACGGCCTTGACCTTGGTAGGTGAACCGCTCAGACCGCACTGCTCTGCATCTCCGTCGACATCTGCCACCGACCACTGGTTGAGTGTCAGGTAAGGACGACTTTCGTAGAGGTCCTGATGAGGTGTGTCGTCGGTACGTTCCATAGGAGCTGTGGCGTACTTGTATTTCATGACCAACTTGGCGTTGCAAGGGCGGCAGGGAGCTGCACTGCCGTTGACGGTGATAACGATAGGAGTAGGAGCCACAACGGTTTCCACACCACCATCGATATGACGACGTATCGTCAGTTGACCATTCTCACACTTCATAATCTCTTCTGCGTAAGTGACCTGCGACAAGCCCAGTTTCTCAGCCACCTGCGGACCTACCTGCGCCGTATCACCATCAATAGCCTGACGGCCACCGATAACGACGTCTACGCCACCAATCTTCTTGATAGCCGTAGCAAGAGCGTAAGATGTAGCCAGTGTATCAGCACCGGCGAAGAGACGGTCGGTAAGCAACCAACCTGTATCTGCACCACGATATAAACCTTGGCGGATAATTTCTGCCGCACGTGGAGGGCCCATGGTAAGGATTCCTACTGTAGAGCCGGGATTTTGCTCTTTGAGGCGTAGAGCCTGTTCTAGAGCATTCAAGTCTTCAGGGTTGAAGATTGCAGGTAGGGCGGCACGGTTAACAGTACCTTCTGCGGTCATCGCATCCTTACCCACATTTCTTGTGTCAGGAACTTGCTTAGCAAGTACAACAATTTTCAAACTCATTATTTTTATGTTAATTGTGAATTTTTGACTTCATGGATTTCGAGCGTGTCGAAATTCAGGGTGCAAAAATACTCATTTTTTAGTCCTTGGCAAAGAAAATAAGACAAAAAATGCACAAAGAGCTCTTAAACGTGCACACTTTGGGCGATTTGTGCAATAATTTTTTATTTGTTTTCGTCTTTTTATTTTGTTCTTCTCTCACTTTTCAGTAACTTTGCAGTTCTGAACAATCAAACATAACAATGAAAACATTACTTTCTACTATTGCAATTTTAACAGTGTCGACCGCTTTGTCGTTCGGACAGAGCGTACAGCGTCCCATGGAGGATGTCAATCATGTGGTCGACCTTACTTTAGACAGTCTGAACAAGGCTCAGACTGCGCGTCCTGTACCGGGCTCAAGCCGTATCGGCAACAATCCTGTCCTGTTTCTCGTGGGTAACAGTACGATGCGTACCGGTACGCTGGGTAACGGGAACAACGGGCAGTGGGGCTGGGGATTTTTCGAACATATCTATTTCGATGAAACGAAAATAACAGTCGAAAACCAGGCGCTGGGCGGTACGAGCAGTCGCACTTACTATAAGAACCTGTGGGCGGATGTGCGCAAAGCCCTGAAACCGGGCGACTGGGTGTTTATAGAATTGGGACATAACGACAACGGTCCTTACGACAGCGGTCGCGCACGCGCCAGTATTCCCGGAATAGGGAACGATTCACTCTGTGTGACGATCAAGGAGACCGGTGTGAAGGAAACGGTATATACTTATGGTGAATATATGCGCCGCTTTGTCAGGGAGTGCAAGGCAGCGGGTGCTCATCCCGTACTCTTCTCGCTCACGCCGCGTGACGCATGGAAAGACGGTAAGATAGTACGTGTGGACAAGACTTTCGGACTATGGGCGAAACAGGTGGCTGAAGCGGAAAATGTGCCGTTCGTCGACCTGAACGATATATCAGCACGCAAGTTTGAGCAGTACGGACCTGAAAAGGAACGTTACCATTTCTATCTCGACCATATCCACAGCAGTAGGTTCGGTGCGATGATGAACGCCCGTTCGGCAGCCGAGGGTATCGCCATGAGCAGTGATCCGCGACTGGCATCGCTGCAGGAGATGATGAAGCCGCTTACGTTGCCTACCGTCAGTGTGAAACGTGAGAACGGCAAACCGGTGGTGTTTATCACGGGTGACAGTACGGTGAAGAACGAAGACCGTGACGAAAACAGTATGTGGGGGTGGGGCAGTCAGGCTTACACCGTATTCGACCAGAAGAAGATTACATGTGCCAACTGTGCCAAGGCAGGTCGGAGTACACGTACCTTTCTGAATGAAGGCAGATGGGACGAAGTCTGCAACAGTTTACAGAAAGGCGATTTCGTACTGATCCAGTTTGGTCATAACGATATAGGTGCGATAGACAGTGCCCGTATGCGCGGTGTCATTCCGGGTGTGGCAGACACCAGTCATGTGTACAGGATGAAGACCAGCGGCCAATACGAGGTGGTATACAGTTTCGGTTGGTATCTGCGCAAGTTTATCCAGGATGTACGCGAGAAAGGGGCTACACCTATTATATTATCCCTCACGCCCCGTAATGAATGGAAAGACGGCAAGATAGAGCGCCGCAACGACACTTACGGGGAATGGTACAGAGAAGTGGCCCGACAGACAGGTTGCGAATTTGTGGATGTACACAATATCTCAGCCGACTTCCTCGACAAGAAAGGACAGGAGAAGGCGAAGGCATACTATAACCACGACCATACACACACCTCTCTGATAGGTGCACAGAATAATGCGAAGAGTGTGGCCAAGGGACTGAAGAAAATCAAGAGTCCGTTGGCTAAATACTTGAAATAAACAAGAAGAAAAGACGTGATAGACAGACCGACGATAGATAAGATTATGGATGCCGCGAACATCGTGGACGTGGTATCCGAATTTGTGACACTCAAGAAATCGGGTGCCAACTATAAAGGTCTGTGCCCTTTCCATAATGAGCGCACACCGTCTTTCTATGTCTCTCCGGCACGAGGTATCTGCCATTGTTTTTCCTGTGGAAAAGGAGGCAATCCGGTAGGTTTCATCATGGAACATGAGCAGATGACTTATCCCGAAGCCCTGCGATGGTTGGCTAAGAAGTATAATATACAGATAGCGGAACGGGAACTGAGCGAAGAGGAGAAAAAGGAGGCCAGTGCCAGGGAGAGTATGTTCATCGTCAATGAATGGGCGATGGAATATTTCCAGAATGTGCTGCATCATAACGAAGACGGTAAAGCTATCGGCATGCAATATTTCCGCAGCAGAGGTTTCAGGGATGATATCATAGAGAAATTCCATCTGGGATTTGCGCTGCCTCAGCGTGATGATATGTCGAAGACCGCGCTCGCCAAAGGTTATCAACCGGAATTCCTGACGGGTACGGGACTGAGTATCCAGAGGGAGCACGGCGAACTGGTAGACAAGTTTTCCGGACGTGTCATGTTTCCGTGGCTCAATGTCAGTGGCAAAGTGTGCGCGTTCGGCGGTCGACTGCTCGATTCGCGTACCAAGGGCGTCGTGCAGAAGTATGTCAATTCGCCCGACTCGGAGATATACCACAAAGACCATGAACTGTATGGTATCTATCAGGCTAAGAAAGCCATTTCCAAGGAAGACTGTGTGTATATGGTGGAGGGTTATACCGATGTCATAGCCATGCATCAGTGCGGACTGGAGAATGTGGTAGCCAATTCGGGTACGGCACTGAGTATACACCAGATCAGACTGCTGCACCGTTTCACGTCCAACATCGTTCTGCTCTACGACGGCGATGAGGCCGGTATCCATGCCGCCATGCGAGGTACTGACATGTTGCTGGCAGAGGGTATGAATATCAAGACCTTGCTGTTGCCCGATAACGAAGACCCGGATAGTTTTGCAGGTAAGCATACTGCCGAAGACTTTAAAAAATATATAGAAGAACACCAGACCGACTTTATAGAATTCAAAACCACGCTGATGCTTCGGGGTGTTACCGATCCGATAAAACGGTCGGAAGCCATCAGCAGTATCGTGAGGAGCGTATCGGTGATACCCGACCAAATAACCCGCGCTACCTATCTTCATGACTGTTCACAACGGTTGGGCATGTCGGAGGCCACCCTGATCAGTACAATGAACAAGTTTATCCGTAAAGATCAGGAAGACAAGGAGAAGGAAGTGCGTCGCGAACAGGAAAAGGAACCTGAACAGGAACCCGTTCAGCGTGCCACGATATCCGAACAGACCAGTAAGGTGGAAGACCTGCTGATACAGATGGTGATACGCCATGGCGATGAAGTGGCTTTCACCGATATCGAAACGGAAGACGGGCAACATGTAGCCCTGACCGTGGCGCAATATATAGCTGGTGACCTGGAGGCTGACGGACTTTCGTTCCATCATCCGATGTATAATCAGATATTGGCCGAAGCCGAGGCGCATATCGGTGAGGACGGATTCAGGAGCGAGACATATTTCGCCCATCATCCGGATGTAGAGATCAGCAAGTTGGCTACCAAGATGATCGTCAGCAGATATCAACTTAGTCAGAAGATACAGGCGAAAGCGGAAGAAATGCCTTTGGCTGAACAGGTGACACACCTGATCGGTGACTTTAAAATGGACTATCTGGAAGCCCGTCTGCAGAACCTGATGCAACAGATACGTGAGGCGGGTCAGGATATGGTGAAGATGAAAGAGTTGATGACCGAATATCGGGATATGAAAACGATCCGCGATAATCTGGCAAAGATGCTTGGTAATAATATAATAGTATAACTATATGGTATATTTCCATTGGTTGTTTTTGATAGTCTATGGACTGATAGTGATAGCGACCATGATAGCGGTGCTGATGGACAACCGTCAACCGGCTAAGACGATGGCGTGGCTTCTGGTGCTGGCTTTCCTTCCTGCTGTCGGTATCGTACTCTATTTCTTTTTCGGTCAGAACATACGTAAGGAAAAACTGATCAGTGAGAAAAGTCTGGACCAGTTGTCCAAGCGTTCCATGCTGGAGTTTGTAAGTCAGGCGAACCTGCACCTGCCTGAAAACCACCTGGCACTGATGACGTTGTTCGCAAAACAGAACGGAGCGTTGCCTTTCAAAAACAATGAAGTGGAAATATACACGTCCGGTTATGAGTTTTTCCCGGCTTTGCTCTCTGCCATCCATCACGCCAAAGAACACATACATCTCGATACATTCATTTTCGATGACGATCCTCTCGGTATGCTGATATCCGATGCGCTGATAGACAAAGCCCGTGAGGGAGTGGAAATAAAGGTGATATACGATGATGTAGGATGCTGGAGCGTGAAGAACCGGTTCTTCGAACGGATGCGCGAAGAAGGGATAGAAGTATATCCTTTCTTGCCGGTAAGATTCCCGAAACTGACCAGTAAGGTGAATTACCGCAACCACCGTAAACTGTGTGTCATAGATGGGAAGATAGGATTTATCGGGGGCATGAACATCGCTCTGAGATATGTGAAAGGTACGAAGACGCAGGCATGGCGGGATACTCATATCCGTATTGAAGGCGGTGCCGTATACGGATTACAGAAAGCATTCCTGGTCGATTGGTTCTTTGTAGACCAGACACTCATAACAAGTAGGAAGTATTACCCCGCACTTTCGGAGGACATACACAACAACTGTATCGCTCAGATTGTGACCAGCAATCCTATCAGTCCTTACCCTGATATCATGCACGGGTATGTACGTATCATCAACGAGGCTAAGCGTTATATATATATGGAAACGCCTTATTTCTTGCCTACTGAACCGGTACTGTTCGCACTGCGTACAGCGGTGTGGGCAGGCATTGATGTAAGACTGATGGTGCCGGAGCATCTGGATACGAAGTTTATAGAATGGGCGAGTCGCTCTTATGTTATGGATGCGGTGGAGTCGGGCGTAAAAATCTACTTTTACAGAGCTGGTTTCAACCATTCCAAATTTATGGTTTGCGACGACTATATCACCACGTGCGGTTCAACAAATATAGATTTCCGCAGTCTGGAGAATAATTTTGAATCGAATGCTTTCTTCTACGACGAAGGCATAGCCCTGCGTTTCAAATCTATGTTCCTCCGCGATATGAAACAATGTTACCTGTTGAACGATGTGAAGGAACGGATCAGTCTGCCTTTCCTGCCACGTCTATGGGAGTCGCTGATACGACTGCTGTCACCCCTGATGTAAGAGTGCTATCTGAATATGGTGAAGTTGACACTTCCGTAAGCCCTGTGTTCTACAAAGTGTTCATGACTGCTGAAATCATTTGTCTTACCATGTTCGAACACGAATACCCCGCCTTCCTTTAACAGATTGTTATCAAATATCAGTTGCGGTATCTGGGGCAGTTCTTTAAGCGCATAAGGAGGGTCGGCAAAGATGAAGTCGAACTGCTGATGACATCCTTTGACAAACCTGAAAACATCACCTCTGATGGCGATGCACTTGTCTGTTTTCAACTTACCGATACATTCTTTGATAAAGGCATGATGGTCGCGGTCTTGTTCGACACTGATTACCTGACCGCAACCGCGCGAAAGCAGTTCAAGACTGATGCTGCCCGTACCTGAAAACAAGTCGAGAGCCGTGGCGTCTTCAAAGTCAATATATCCGTTCAGAACATTAAACAGATTCTCTTTTGCGAAATCGGTGGTAGGGCGTGCCTTGAATGAACGGGGAACATCAAATCGTCTACCTTTATATATACCGGTGATTATTCTCATCTTCCTTTTACAAATAAAGTAACAAGATCATAAGGCATACCCTTGACCTGAGTGGCAGGGGCACGGTTATAATCGGCTACGGGATTTATGATATATGCATTACGGAGATATTCTCTTATTTCCTTAATCATCAGTTCCTTGTCAGGAATATCCCCTACGATATGCAGTTCGTCCTGTTTCGCATCCAACCCCGTCTGCTTCCAGACATAAAGCAGAAAATATAATGCGTCCTTATAATATTTGGCATCAAAACTGTTGCTGAATTTGAAACGGTTGTTCTTAAAAGAAAATATATCTATTTTGTTATCGTGGAAATAACCGTATAATTTCTGTCTCGCGCCCGTAAAACTGCGCTGATGGAGCTGTTTCCATACAGGAGCCATCGCGATGTAATACTTTACATCCGCTATGTTGTCTTCTATCACCATCTTCAGGTCTTTGTTGATGGAGAACAGGGCTACGGCATTCAGGTCGGGCAGCACATTGAATAATACGATCTGACCTTTCAGTTCGGGGAAGGAATGGAAATATAACAGGTCTTTATCCTCTTCGCTGAACAGTTCGGCGGGAATCAGTAAAGCCGGCGCATCAAGTATAATCTGTGCACGCTGATAACCGAATGATAATAATTCAGCCGACTTGAAAGCTTCACGCAGATTGGCTGATATGGACATCCCGCTTTTCAGGATGAACGGTTCATACCTCAGAGACTGTTCCTGTTCTGGATGCGCAATGGCGAATGACATACTGTTTTTACTCACACGTATGGTCAGTCTCTGCTTGTTTATAGTATTATTCCCAGTTTCCGGCATTGTTGTTAGGTGTTAAGATGTCTCCTATTTTAAGTCCCCCGAAGCGGCCCGATTTGGCAGCTTCGTCGTTGAGGTTGTAAATGCTGTTGCTATCAAGCCCTTTCAGATATTGGTCATATCTTGCAGAACATTCCATGAGTGGAACGGTACGACCCGACTTAGCCACTGTGGAGGAAATGGTGACATTAAACTTATCTCCATCAGAGAACGGGATATACTGGATATCCTTCGCTATCAGTCGGGATTCTACTAGTTTATTCAGGTCATCAGTGTATTGTCCGTTCGCCGACCTGTATTTCTCTTCGGCATAACGTATCTTGACGAGACACCGCTTAACGGCGATCTCGCGTTTCGCCTGTTCTTTGCCGAACGAGACGGGTCTGTATATACTTGCTATGCAGATACACATCAGAGCGATTGCCGTTATGAATAATATAGTGTTAACTGACTTCCTATTTGTTTTCATTCGAAAAAATACGATCTTTAATTTTGTCCTTCACTCAACTTGCAGTATCTTTGTGACCGCAAAGATACTGCAAGTTAGGCGGAATTCAAAATAAAAAACAATAAAAGTGATAACAGACGAACTGAAATATCAAATACATCGGCATTTTCCTTTTACTCCTACCGTAGAGCAAGAGCAGGCACTTGATGTATTCAGTCGTTTTCTTACCAGCAGGGAACAGCATGCCGTGATGATATTACGTGGTTCGGCAGGAACGGGCAAGACATTGCTTGCGGGAGCCATCGTGAAGACTATGGTGTCATTACAACAGAAAGTGATACTGTTGGCACCTACCGGTCGTGCAGCCAAGGTCTTTGCTGTCCATTCCTCACACGAAGCGTTTACTATCCACCGCCGCATTTATCGTCAGAAATCGTTTGCCGGGGATTCCAGTATTTTCAATCTGAATGAAAACCTATATCATGATACGTTGTTTATGATAGATGAGGCTTCGATGATAGCTAATCAGGGATTGTCTGAATCATCCTTCGGTAGTGGCAGGTTGCTTGATGACCTGGTGCATTATGTGTATAGCGGACAAAACTGCCGCATGCTGCTTATCGGGGATACGGCCCAGTTGCCGCCGATAGGCGAGGAAGAGTCGCCGGCACTGATCAAGTCGGTACTCAGTGGTTATGGTCTTCAGGTATTCCAGTCGGATCTCTGCGAAGTGCTGCGTCAGAGTCAGCAGTCGGGAATACTGTATAATGCAACCGTTATCCGTAGGATGATCACGCATGATGAACTGACGCAGTTGCCCAAAATCAGTTTCCATGGTTTTGCAGATATCCAGATGATGCCCGGAAATGAACTGGTCGAGAGTCTGGCAGGAAGTTATTCAGCCGTAGGTATGGATGAGACGATGGTCATCACCCGCAGTAATAAGCGTGCCAATATCTATAATCAGGGAATCAGGACAACCGTATTGGACAGGGAAGATACATTGAATACCGGTGATATGCTGATGATAGTGAAAAACAATTATTACTGGACGGAAAAGGAAAAAGCCGGTATCTCGTTTATCGCCAACGGCGACAGGGCGGAAGTACAGCGAGTGCGTAACATTCGTGAATTATATGGTTTCCGTTTTGCCGATGTCTGGTTGCAGTTTCCCGATTATGACCGTTACGAGATGCAGGTCACGGTCATTCTCGATTCTTTGACATCCGAATCGCCCTCATTGACACATGAACAGAACGAACGACTGTTTGATGCCGTAATGGAAGACTATTCGGATATCTCGCTGAAGACAGACCGCATCCGTAAGATAAAGCAAGACGGATATTACAATGCCATGCAGATCAAATATGGATATGCCGTTACGTGCCATAAGGCACAAGGCGGACAGTGGGCACATATTTATCTTGATCAAGGATATATGACAGACGATATGTTAACGCCCGATTATATCCATTGGTTGTATACGGCATTCACGAGAGCCACAGAAAAATTATATCTGGTCAACTGGCCTAAGACTCAGACCCAGGGAGAGCAGGTGTAGAAGATATCACGTGGCAGGGTACCCAAATCCAGAACTTGGAACCTTTTCCCACTTGACTGTCCACACCAATCTTACCTTGATATCTTTCAGCTATCACTTTGCATATCGATAATCCGAGTCCTGTACCCTGTACAAAGTCGTCGAGTTTTACAAATCTCTCGAAGATTTTATCCTGGTCCTTTTCGGGAATACCGCTGCCTGTATCCTCACAATAAATGTATAGACCCTTGTTTTCATATTGATATCCCACTTTTATATATCCTCGTTTGGTATACTTCACGGCATTGGTCACGAAATTTGTTATGACCTGATTCAGTCGACCGGAATCCAATCGAGTCTTCAGCGACTGATAGTCATTCGATATAATAAATTCGACATCAGGATTCGTCACACGTTGAGAAAGAGACTTGCAGAAATCGTCGAAAGCGACGGCCCAATCCACGTCCTTGTATGTGAGCGACTGTATGCTCTGGTCCATTTCACCCAGTTCGAGGATATCGTCAATGAGTCTCATCAGTAGATCACAATTGTTATTGATAATACGAATAAATTCTTTCTTTTCATTGTCATTTACAGTATCAAGAAGTTGTGAGAAACCGACAATGGCATTCAGAGGGGTACGTATCTCATGACTCATATTAGCCAGGAAGACACTCTTCATCTTGTCATTATGGGCAGCTTTACGGGTAGCCTCATCAAGTTTACGGCTACTCTCGACAAGTTCACTGATATCCCTTGCCAGTCCTAAATATCCGATAGGATTCCCTTTCCCGTCTTTTTTCATGATAGCTGTAAACAATATCCATGCATCTTTTCCCGGATAATAGTTCTTGACATAATGTACATGGTACATCTCTTCAGAATCAGATATCAGATCAATAGGAATATCTGATATGACATTGCCTTTTTCATCAGTAAAGAAACACTTCCCTGATATCAAATCCGACTCCCACATACGAGTGTTGCTCTTTTCAAGAACATAACTTAGCAGTTTGAGATAATGATCCATGTGCTTCTCCGCGTTCCGATACTGTCGTGCGTTGTCGATGAGGTTCAGATACAGACTCCGTTCTTCCGTAACATCCCTGGCCGCTACTATAATGTATTTCAGTTTTCCATCATCATAGTATACCGGTTCTATCTGTATATCCACATAAAGATCAAGTTCCCGTTTCTTGATTTTCACGAGCATTGTACCATAGAAAGGTCTTACACTGTTTACATCCATGGCGTCCGCGATATTCTGCCCCTCAAAAAGATTATATTTCCCGATGTCTTGACTGAGATTCTTCGTCTTGAATATTTCACACATCTTTTTGTTGGAATTAATTAGGAAACCCTTGCTGTCATAAAAAGATAATCCCAGTAGCGCAGAATCAAAAATGGATAAGTACTTTTTCGTGTTCTCCTTGTATCTTTGATGTTCTTCAATTTCCAGATTGATATCTTTGTATGTCATGACAATATTGGATTTCTTCGCTTTCTCAAAGACAGCGACAACCATCATGTGTGTCCATTTTGCCTCAGCGTCGGAACCAATATTGTATTTTATTACACATTCGATTACATGTTCGCTTTCTTTTTTCAAACTTCTTATCTTGTTGACGAAATCATTATAATAATCAGCGTGTATACGACCAAAGTCAAAATCATCTCCACTGCATGTAAGTGAAACCGGGTCTACATTCACAAGAGATACTTTGCTCAGTTTTAATGCCAACAGATGTATTTGCAACAACTCCGCCGCCCGCTTCTTCGCTTTCCTGATACGATATCCCATTAAACTATTCAGTATAAATAATAAAGCTGTGATGGCAAGAAAGACCAGTCCGATGATAATAACCGTATAAAAATGGTTTTTCCCTTGTTTGTTTTCAGGGTTAAACCACTTGGAATGCATCTCATCCATGAACCCACTTTGCTGCATGTTGATGATTTCATTGTCCAACTGATTCAGAATGGCGCTGTCTGTACTTTTAAGATAAATATTGAGCGACGGGACTTTCGTCTGAGATATCTGCAAATCATCCATCTTTAATTTTCTGATATACCATTTTGCGTTGGCTTCATCCCACAGCATATAGTCGGCAATATTTCTGGATATGTCTCTGAGAGCCATTTTGGCATCTCTTACTTCTATTATATTCTTTCGTCTTACGCCATTGTCCAGTAAAATCCTGATTGAGAAATCACCCGCAGCCACAACGACCTTGTGATTACGCAAATCTCCCAAGGTTCTGATTGGATGTATTTTGTTTGAATGAATCGCACTGATGTGGTAGTAAGTAAGTGGAATCGAACCATAAGATGAGGAATCGGATTCGCCTCCATCCCAGGCACTCATGGTAAGATCATAATCGCCCGCAGCATAAAGTTTCTTCTGCTGTTCTGATTCCTGCATTTCAAAAACATGTGGTATCTTAAGCGTGTTTAGTAATTTATCCATTATTTCGACATCATAACCTGAAGGCATCCCACTTTCATTCGAAAATTCGTATGGGGGATAGTTCCAATCACATAATACTCGCATAGGATGTTCTTTGGTGAACGTCCTGCTAGTGCCACCTGCCAGTAATTGTATGCAATTCGTCATCGTCGCACACAAGGTGATCGTTATCAGCATTATAATCTTTCTAAAACTCATATTTATTACATTTCCACTATTTCGTTAGCATGACATGGTATAAAAATCTCAAAGGTGGTACCCTTGTTTATTTCAGATTGATAAGAAATACTACCGCCAAGCAGTTTGATGATTTCATTGCAGAAACTTAATCCCAGACCTTCACTGAATGTGGTATTTCCACTTTTCACAAATCTCTCAAACAGTTTACTGCGTATTTCCTCAGGTATTCCTCTACCGGTATCTTCAATTATAATCCTAAGTCCATTGTCTTTATATTCATATTCTGCCTTCACATAGCCCTTATCTGTATACTTTATAGCATTGTCCAGAATCTTTTCTATCATTACAGATACCAGTTTGATATCAATATCAACGATACACTTGCTATATGGACCTTGATAAATAAAATCCACATCAGAATGAGTGATTTTACCTTTGTTCGACTCACATACAGAGTTGAAATGAACAGAGAAATCTGTAATTTTGTTCTTGACCTCAACCATTTGGGCATCAAATTTACTAAGAACAAGAATGTCGTTAACAAGTGATAATAGCTTTGTCGTATTGTCTGTGATTTGTTTTACGAAAAATTCATGTTCTTTTTTGTCTGTAGCATTGTCAAGCAGTCCGGCAAAACCAAGTATATCCTGTAATGGCGTACGTATTTCAAAACTCATATTCTTGATGAAGGCGCTTTTTAGTAAATTGGCTGTTTCAGCTTCTTTCTTCTTCTTTTCCATCATCCGTTGTGTTTCGACCAATTTAGATATATCTCTGATTACTCCGAAGTATGTTGATATTTTACCATCAGCAGAATATTCAGGCATCCCTGTTATTTCACGGTGCTCCACTTCGTTATTGTTCAAAAAATCAACATTTAAACTGAATATCTCATCAAGTCCGTTATCTAATTTATATAACCAATCCTTTGCTATCTTTTTATAATCGGCAGTAACGTTATCCAGAATATTTTTTCTTGGCAGAATTTTGTTGTCGCTAATAAGGTCGTCACAGATCTCCATGAATTGTGATTTTGGCTTGAAAGAAAATATCGAAATGCCACCTCCTGCAATGATTTGGTTTAATCTTTCTGCACATCTTTCGATGTCATCTTTTGCATCTTTGGTCATTCCCACGTAATTACTCAGTTTCTCTATGGCATTATTCTTTTCTGTAGAGTCGATAAAACTGGAATTATATCCATAATATTCACCCTTGTCACCATATAGGGGGACAATCCTATGTTCTAAAAATGATATGCCTTCGCGTTTGATGAGGACATCATAATCATTTTTCATTTTGTCAAAATCTATTATATCTAATGTTTGTGAAAGTTTATACCCCTTTCCTTCCATATATCCTCCCCATATATCAGTGACATGCAGTTTGTTGGCAAAAATCTTTGATTTATCTTTGATACCGAAGAACTCGCACCATTTATCATTCACATCAACATAATAGCCATCTTTGTCGACTTGTGCGCAGGCAATCATCGCAGAACGGAAAATAGTACTGTATCTAAGTAGCATATCCTTTTCCATTGCGATACGTTCATAGTGGTTTGATATGTCTTTTACTGTTCCTAAAAGAATTCTAGGCTTTCTGTCCTTATCGTATTTCAAAACGCCCGCCGATACGGAATATTTGTGCATACGTCCGTCTGACGTATTATAGTTACAACTATATATATATGTCTCAAAATCGGATCTGCCATCCGAAAGTAACTTGATTTTTATTTTTATTATTTCGTAGTCTTCATCACTCATATAATGTCTTAGATCTTCTCCAGTCGCATGGACGTTCTTCTCTTTTTTGGTGTGATAGCTATGGTATGTGTCTTGTTTGACATCGTATAGCCATAATGTCACATTCCCTGATTTTAGAGCTAATTGAATACGATTATTTCTCTGCCTTACAGTCTTGTTCTCCTTCTTTATTTTGATTCTAAATATAAGATGGAATATAATCATGACAACCAGAACACCGATTGTTATCCATATAAGACTGAATACCCAGTCAGGGACTATATTGATATGTCGTTCCGGGTACAGCCACTTATTGTAAATAGGTAGAAGATGACCATTCATCTTTTCTATAATATAAATGGAATCGAGCTTATCAAGAAGAACACTGTCGTTGCTTACAAAAGAATAGGCGAAGGAAGGAACATTGTATAGAGGTTCAATTATGATATCCTGAAAATGGTAAGTACGTTTGATGTTTTGCAATCCCAGTGAGTTCCAGACTATCTGCTTGTATTCACCGTTGGCAATGTTATACATATCCTTTTTTATATCCTCGTATGAAACAGAATCGTTATTAACGCAATTGACAATACAAAAAGAATCAGAACTGATCTTTTTAAAATCATTCGTATGCTTTCGACCTTTACGGAATGCGATAGAAGGAACAAGATATGTAATGCATTGTTTGCTACATCTCAATCCTTTCCTGGATGCAGCTTTATATGTACCCCATGATAGGTTCGCCTTACCCTTCTTTATATCCAGATAAGCATCTTCTTTATATTCGAGACTAATAATATAGGGTATATCCAGTTTGTCCAGCAAATATTTGGTTATTTCGACAGCTAAGCCTGTCGCTTGTCCATTTTCTTTAATAAAGGAAAGTGGGCAGAAGTCCCAACTGCCGACTATCTTCAGGGGACGTTCTTTTGTAAAAGATGTATGGGGAGGAGGCGCTACAGACTTCATAGGACGTGAGTATGCTATATGCGGCATAATACACATATAGCATATCACTACAAGTAGTCTGATTATATTTTTCCCCATCTCCGTTATTATTGTTTCTGCAAATATAATATTATTTTTTTATTTTATAATATTTGTATTGTTTTTTTTGTATTTTTGCAGAAACATATTAAATATTTGGAAATGAGAAAACCTATTTTGTTAACATTGGCGTTTATACCATTCATGGCATTTGCGCAACAATCACTTACCGTAACAGTTGACTCTGCAGGTAACTTGCTGAAGCGGATAACTGAAGCTAGAAAGTATAAGAACACAGAACTTATCATAAAGGGTCCAATCAATGGAACGGATGTCGCTCTGATTAATGACATTGCGAAACATAAGATAGATAAGGGGGATGCGTCTACGTATTTGCTTAAGCGGATAGACTTGTCAGACGCTGAAATAGTGGAAGGCAAAGCAGGTATGAAAACAAAAGCGAATGTGATGCCTGATAAATGGTTTGCAGATTGTAAGAATCTGGAAGCTGTCGTATTGCCCAATACAATAACGAATATTGGGGAACACGCCTTTGACGGTTGTACGAATCTTGTCAGTGTGACGATTCCGTCCTCTGTCCGTCTGATAGACAACGGTGCATTTCAGGATTGTAAGAACATCAAGGAGATATCGTTACCTTCATCACTTAATAAGATAGACAATCATGCTTTCGATAATTGTCAAGGGTTGACTTCGGTAACTATTCCGAATTCGGTAACCGAAATGGATGGTTCCGCATTTAAGGATTGTGTGAATCTGACTAGTGTTGTCATCAGTGACAACGTTAAATCGATAGAATCATCAACATTCGAGAACTGCAAATCGTTATCTTCTGTTACATTACCGAATGCACTGACATCAATCGGGTCATCCGCCTTTAAAGGTTGCAAGAGTCTGCCGGCGATTATTATTCCGTCATCAATAAAGGAAGTGGGGAGTCATTCGTTCGATGGATGTGAAAACATAACACAAATGATTCTTTCCAATAATATGAAGTCGATAGGCAGTCATGCGTTTATGGATTGTAAAAGTCTGACGGAAGTTCAGATATCTGGTAATGTTTCAACGATATCTACATCCTCTTTTGAAAACTGCACCAGTTTGACTAGTGTTACATTGCCCAATACGGTGAGAAAAATCGAATCCCATGCTTTCGACGGATGCAAGAGTCTTCCGTCTATAGAACTGCCTACGACTGTAGAAAACATAGATAATCATGCTTTCGATGGTTGCATCAGTCTTACAACAATAAATATACCCGGTAGTGTTAATAAACTAGGGAGTAATATATTTAAAGACTGCAAATCTCTTAAATCAATTGATATGAAAGTAACAACGATTAAGGAGATAGATAATGGAACATTTTCAGGTTGTTCAAGTCTATTGGAAGTAGGATTGCCTATTTCGCTCACAGAAATAGGAGATGATGTGTTTGAAGATTGCATAAGTTTAAATTCTATTGTCCTGCCCAACACGATAGTAAATATCGGGAGTTCCGTATTTGCCGGTTGTGTGGGACTGACGAGTATAGAAATGCCTAACTCCTTGAAGAAAATAGGGAGAAATACATTTAATGGTTGTGTAGCTTTGATGAGAATAAAGATGAATGCTGCAACGCCACCGGAGTGCGCTAGTGATAATGTATTTAAAAAAGTCCCGGTAGCAAGTTGCTTGCTCGAAGTTCCCGGTGCTTGCAAGACCAACTATCAAAATGCTAAAGTATGGAAGGATTTTAATAACATAAAGGAAATGGTATTAATGCCAGTAAAATAATTACTATTTATCATTATATTGATAATATATTGCATATTTAAAAATATATTATTATCTTTGCAACCGCAATTGGTTCACTATGGCGTGATTAAAAAGGGAATTGGGTGAGAATCCCAAACAGTCCCGCTGCTGTAAGTTGTCCTTTGCGGTTGCAAACATGATGTCACTGAATATTTTCGGGAAGACGTTTGCTTCCGGACAATAAAGTCAGAAGACCTGCCGATGCGTTAATTTCTCTTCGTAGAGCCTCGAGGAAAGGCTTTGAAGAAATAACTGATTTATAAGAATGAAGTGTTTCGCTATTTTAGCGTTGTCGTGCTTAGTGGCTTCGCCTTCAGCAGCCCGTAATGAACCCGCCGATACAATCGGTGGTATGGTTCATCATATACAGGAGGTTCAGGTGACATCAAGGTATTTGGATAAGAATGTGACATCGGGAATGCCTACACAGTCAATTAGCGGTAAACGATTACAGGAAATGGGCATATCCAGTTTCGCGGATGCAGTTAAGAAATTCGCTGGAACCAATGTCCGTGACTATGGTGGAATAGGAGGAATGAAAACGGTTTCAGTGAGGAATCTCGGAGCTCAGCATACTGCCGTAAGTTATGACGGCGTCACGGTGAGCAACACTCAGGCTGGTCAGATAGATATAGGTAGATTCTCATTAGATAATGTAAGTCTGATTTCTCTTTCTGTAGGACAGAATGAAGATATCATGCAGACGGCGAGACATTTTGCAGCTGCGGGAGTACTGTCTGTGGAGACTGAAAAACCTTATTTTGAGAATGACAGAACGAATGCTTTCAGAATAAAGATGAGAGGTGGATCGTTCGGACTGTTCAGCCCGTCCCTGCGTTATTGGCAGAGAATAGGAGGACGGTTGATATTGTCTGTAGATGGCAGTTTCCTTCGCGCAGACGGTGTATATCCATTCAAACTCCATAATGGAACATTGACTACGCATGAGGAACGTAACAACTCTGATATCAAGTCATGGCGTGGAGAGGCTAATATTTATTATACTTTCCGTGACAACAGTGAATTGGACACAAAGTTTTATTACTATTATTCTCAAAGAGGTTTGCCGGGAGTTGTCGTGTTGTATAATTCAGAGGCCAATGAACGACTATGGGACGAAAATTTCTTTGTTCAGTCAAGTTATAAGAAGGTGTTTTCGGATCAGTGGGAAATGCGTGCGCATATCAAGTATAACCATTCTTGGAATAGGTATGAAGACACCAACGTGAAATATACTGATGGAAAACAGACAGACATCGACCGACAAGATGAATATTACGGTTCGGCGACTTTGGGCTGGTCTCCTGTCAAAGGGGTTTTCATGTCGCTGGCTCAGGATTTGGCTGTGAATACATTGAAGAATAATATTAACCTTCAACCCAATCCCGTCAGGTTCTCTTCGTTAACAGCATTGTCAGCCCAATGGCAGTTGGGCAGACTGGCTATCAGAGGGAATGTAGTCAACACCTATATGACAGAGAAAGTGAGCAATGGCGATAAACCGGATGACCGTAAGCGTCTTTCACCATCGCTATCCTTATCTTTCCGTCCATTGAAAGATGAAACTTTATATCTGAGGGCTTCATTCAAGGATACATACAGAGTACCGACATTTAATGACTTGTATTATTTGCGTATCGGCAATACGGGACTACGTCCTGAAAAAGCGCGTGAATATGGTGTCGGGATAACTTGGAGCATGCGCCCTAGTCATTGGTTGAACAGTCTTACATTGACGGTTGACGGATATTATAATGACGTGACTGACAAGATAGTGGCTTTCCCGTCCACATATATCTGGAAAATGGCCAATTTCGGTAAGGTTCATATCAAAGGATTTGATGCTACCATGGCTATGGAAATGCCGATCATTCGTAAAGTAAGTATGAATATGTCTGTAGCTTATACCTTGCAGAAGGCGATAGATGTCACCGACGAGTCTTCTGCATATTATAATGCTCAACTACCTTATACACCTGAAAATAGCGGCAACTTCTCCTTAATCGTCAACAACCCGTGGGTTAATATCGGTTATTCTGTGATGGCATGCGGAAAACGTTATTCTTCGGTGATGAATACGGATGATTATAAATTAGGTGCTTATTGGGAGCATTCGATGACGTTGTCACACGAGTTCAAATTCAATAAATATAGTTTATCGCTCAATGGCGTCCTTCATAATTTTACGGATAAGCAGTATGAAATCATACAATACTATCCGATGCCAGGACGTAATTGGGAGATTACAGGAATATTCACATTTTAAAATAAGAGATTATGAAATTAAGAAAAAGTTTGTATCTGTCAGTCATATTCGGACTGATTCTGTCAGCAGGATTCACATCTTGTTCTAGTGATGACAGTGATTATGTAGATTATTCGGGTTCCAAAGTCACATTACCGAAAACTCGCGCTTTCGTGTTGAACGAGGGTTCTTATAAAGGAAACAATTCTACATTAGAGGTGTTCAATTTCTTACAGGATACTATCTGTAATAAAGCTATCTATTTGTCGCAGAATGGTACGAAAATAGGTGATACAGGCGAAGACCTGATTACTGACGGTGAGAATCTGTATATGCTGGTGTACGGTTCTTCTTACATGGCTAAGATGAACGGTGCTGGTATGAAGACGGCCTCTTATACTTTTACTTCTACTCAGGGACAGCCACGTAAGGCTATTGTGAACGGTGACTATCTGTATGTGACTACTTATGGCGGTTATGTTCTTAAATTCACCAAAAGTGACTTGAAATATGTCGCTTCGTGTCAAGTGGCAGCCAATCCGGAAAACATCGTTTATTATGATGGAAAATTATATGTAATATGCAACGGATATGGTAAATTGAGCCTAATGGATGTTATTGACGAGTCTACATTTACGAAAGACGGAGATGATATAACGGTATGTAATAACCCTCAAAAGATGATTGCTGATTCTAAAGGTAACATTTTCATTCAAGGTTACGATGCAAATTATGCTGGAACCGTTTATTCTTATAATAGGACAAAAAAGACCGTTACGGAAATCGGAGGAAGCACGTCGATGGCTATCAAGGATGATGTGTTGTATATCGTAAATTGTGTAACCAACTGGAAAACTTATGCTACGACGACATCTTTCTATTCTTATAATATTTCGACAGGCAAGACTGATACATCTTCTTTCTTGAAAAATGTACCTACAGTTTTGACTAATACAAGTGTTTACAGTTTTGATATCAATCCTTATGATGGTAGTTTCTATCTTGGAACGACAGACTATGCAACGGAAGGTAATATTTATCATTTCGCTTCTGATGGAACTTATAAGACAACATTCGCTTCGGGCGGTGTTAGCCCCAGTCATATCGTATTTATGAGATAATCCGGATGAAAAGATATCTATTTATCGCAATCACAATAATCACCATCTTCACTTCTTGCGGGAACAAAACCGCTCAAAGTGGAGGCGGTGATACTCTTCAACTGAAGTATGCAAATCTGCTCACCATTGTGAGACATGCGGACTATACCACGGTAGATATAGCTGATCCTTGGCACAAAGGAAAGGTGCTTCACCGATATGTGCTGGTACCTCGCAGTGAAAATACACCTGCGGATTTGCCGGAAGAAGGCACTGTGATACGTACCCCATTACAGCGAACTATCGTGTTTACCACAGTGCATTGTGCATTGATACAGACTTTGGGTGCAAGGAATGCCATTGCAGGTGTATGTGATTTGAAATATATCAAGATACCTTGGATTCAGCAACAGTGTAAAGCGCATAAGATGGTTGATTGCGGTGAAGGTATGGGACCCGACATAGAGAAAATCATTGATACGAAACCAGATGCCATATTGCTCTCACCGTTTCAGAATAGTGGTGGATATGGTAAACTGGAAGAAATCGGTGTACCACTTGTGGAGTGTGCGGATTATATGGAATCGTCCGCTCTTGGAAGAGCAGAATGGATGAAGTTTTATGGTCTGCTCTTTGGACGTGAGAAACAATCGGAGACATTATTTGCTCATGTGGACAGTTGCTATAGGGCAGATAAAGAGTACGCAAGTTCGTTTAAACATCACCCGATTGTTCTGATGGATAAAATAACCGGTTCTGTCTGGTATGTACCTGGCGGCAATAGTACGATGGGGCAGATGATAAAAGATGCCGGCGGACAATATCCTTTTGCAGGTGATACACACGGAGGCAGTATGGCTTTGCCTTTTGAAACGGTCATGTCAAAGGCATGTAATGCGGATGTTTGGCTTACAAGAGACGGCAGTACTGAAACATTGTCCAAAATGCTGACGGAATACGCAGCTTATGCCCAGTTTAAAGCATATAAAAATAGAAATGTATATAGTTGTAACGTAGAAGATTCAAAATTTTATGAAGAATCTCCATTCCGACCTGATTATCTTTTGCAGGATTTTATTCAGATATTCCATCCTGAATCTAATCGGTTTATGAAACTAAAATACTTTTATCAAGTAAAATAATTCTTCGGTGGAAGGAGATAATAATTAACAGATAGCTGCGTTTTATATACTATATGAGTAAAGGAACACGATATTGTTTGCTTTTAGGTGTACTGATTGTGGTTTTGTTCGCATTGAATCTAATTATGGGTTCTGTGTCTATTCCGTTGAAGGATGTTGCGAACATTATCTTCAATGGTGTAACCGAAAGGGAATCTTGGCGTTTTATCATTCTTGGGTCTCGGCTTCCACAGGCTCTCACCGCCCTTTTGTGCGGTGCAGCTCTTGCTGTAAGTGGACTGATGCTGCAGACAGCATTCAAGAACCCGTTAGCAGGTCCTTCTATCTTTGGTATCAACAGTGGAGCCGGATTGGGCGTAGCCCTTGTTATGTTGATGTTCGGTGGCAGTATATCGGCAGGAACTGTTAGTATTACCGGTTTTGCTGCTATCTTCTTCGCAGCTTTTGTAGGTGCTATGTTGGTCACTGTGATTATCTTCTTTTTCTCAGCTATTGTTCGCAACAATGTGATGCTGCTTATCATCGGTATCATGATTGGATATATTTCAACCGCTGCTACATCTTTACTTAATTTCTTTGCTACAGAAGAAGGCGTCAAGTCGTATATGGTGTGGGGAATGGGTAATTTCGGTGGTGTGTCGATGCGACAGATGCCAATTTTCGCAGCAGTGACTCTGTTAGGACTGACAGCATCTGTTATGCTTATTAAGCCGTTGAATGCTTTGCTGTTAGGTGAACGCTATGCCGAAAATCTGGGAATCAACGTTGTGAGGGTACGTAATTGGCTCTTGGTAGTAACAGGATTGCTTTCAGCTATCACTACAGCCTTCTGCGGACCGATAGCGTTTATCGGTTTAGCTGTTCCTCATATAGCTAGATTACTGTTGACTACCGAAAATCATCGCAGTCTTTTGCCTGCCACGATTTTGACGGGAAGTGTGGTTGCATTGCTTTGCAATATCATTTGTACACTTCCTGGTGATATGGGCGTCATACCGCTGAATGCCGTTACTCCGATGTTGGGAGCGCCGGTAATCATCTATGTCATCGCAAAACAAAGAAAGAAATAATTAAAAGAAAAAGGCGGAACTAATAAAAATTCCGCCTTTGTTATCTTATAATTTTGCTAATTCAATCACTTTATCTACAGCGGACGAAAGTCCATCTGCATTTTTGCCTCCCGCGGTAGCGTAATGTGGCTGACCGCCACCGCCACCTTGAATCAGTTTGGCAGCTTCGCGAACCATTTGTCCTGCATTCAAACTGTGTTCTTTGACCATGTCATCGCTGAGCATCACACTCAACATCGGTTTGTCTGCAGCGACTGAGCCTATTACGCATATCAAGTTCTCAGGTACAGCCTCACGTATCTTGAACACTAAGTCCTTGGCGGCCGCAGCATCCAACGGCAAAACGGCTGTAATCACTTTGACACCGTTTATTTCTTTGGCTTGAGCAATTAATTTCTCTTTGGCACGTTCTACAGTTTGAGCTTGGAATTTCTCGATATCTTTCTTCATAGAGTCATGTTCCTCGATATATTTCTCAATGACACCCTGCAGGTCCTTGGCATTATTGAACATGCTGCGGATAGCGCGTATGCCGTCTTCGAGTGTGTACATCATCTCTTCGCATTCCTTACCTGTCTTCGCTTCAATACGACGAATACCGGCAGCGACACTGCTCTCTGATGTGATCTTCAACATTCCGATGCGACCGGTCGACTTGGCGTGGATACCACCACAGAACTCACAACTGGGACCAAAACGAACAACACGTACTTTGTCTCCGTACTTTTCACCGAAGAGAGCAACGGCACCAAGTTTTTTTGCTTCTTCAATAGGAGTATCACGGTGTTCGTCTAGAGGAAGGTCCTGACGGATCATGTCATTGACGATGCGTTCCACCTGACGGATTTCTTCATCTGTTACTTTCTGGAAATGGGAAAAGTCAAAACGCAGAGTGTCTGCACTGACAAAAGAACCTTTCTGTTCTACATGGTCACCCAAGACCTGTTTCAATGCATAGTCGAGTAAGTGGGTGGCAGTATGGTTAGCTGCACTTCCGTTACGTTTGTCGATATCGACGCATGCCATGAAGTCGGCCTGCGGATTTTCCGGCAGTTTCTTTACAATATGAATAGATTGACCATTCTCACGTTTTGTATCTATGATGTCGATTGTCTCGTTTTCGCTGCATATCACACCGCAGTCGCCTACCTGACCACCCATCTCTCCATAGAATGGAGTGTAGTCAAATACAAGTTCAAAGAAAGTATTCTTTTTCTGTGTTACTTTACGGTAGCGCAAGATATGACAGTCGTGTTCTGTAAAGTCGTAACCGACAAACTGCTGTTCACCGGCTTTGATTTCTACCCAGTCGCTGTTTTCTACTTGCGCAGCGTTGCGTGCACGCTCTTTCTGCTTTTGCATTTCCTCGTTAAACTGCTTTTCATCAACAGTATATCCGTTCTCACGACAAATAAGTTCGGTGAGGTCGAGAGGAAATCCGTAAGTGTCGAACATACGGAAAGCCTGAACACCGTCCAGCTCTTTCTTTCCTTCTTTTTTGAGGACATCCATTGCATCAGACAACAGATTGATACCCTTTTCAAGGGTGCGAAGGAATGAGTCTTCCTCTTCTTTCATAACACGCCCAATCAGTTCACGCTGAGCGGGCAGTTCAGGATAAGCATTACCCATCTCATGGATGAGGACAGGTAATAGTTTATATAAGAAAGCCTCTTTCTGATCGAGGAATGTATATGCGTAACGTACTGCACGGCGGAGAATACGACGGATGACATAACCGGCTTTAGCATTGCTTGGCAACTGACCGTCTGCGATAGAGAAGGCAACAGCACGTAAGTGGTCGGCTACAACACGCATGGCGATGTCTGTCTTTTCGTCCTTGCCATATACCTTGTTCGACAGACGGGCAATTTCCTTGATGATAGGCTGGAATACATCTGTGTCATAATTGGAGTGCTTGCCTTGGAGCGCGCGTACCAGACGTTCAAATCCCATACCTGTATCGATAACATGCATAGGTAACGGCTCAAGACTGTTGTCAGCCTTACGGTTATACTGCATGAACACGATATTCCATATTTCGATAACCTGTGGATCATCTTTGTTTACGAGTTCTCTACCTGGCGTTTTCGCTTTTTCTTCCTCAGTCCGCGAGTCCAGATGTATTTCAGAGCAAGGACCGCAAGGACCTGTTTCGCCCATTTCCCAGAAGTTGTCGTGTTTGTTGCCGTTGATAATATGATCAGCAGGAAGATGTTTAGCCCATATCGAAGCCGCTTCATCATCACGTGGAAGTCCCTCTTCTTTAGAACCTTCAAATACCGTGGCGTAAAGATTTTTAGGATCGAGGTGAAGCACGTCTACAAGATACTCCCATGCATAATCAAGAGCTCCTTCTTTGAAATAATCACCAAAGCTCCAGTTGCCTAGCATCTCAAACATTGTGTGGTGATAAGTGTCGTGTCCTACTTCTTCAAGGTCGTTATGTTTTCCACTAACGCGAAGACATTTCTGTGAGTCTGTGGCCCTGCGAGACTTCGGTTCGCGTGTGCCAAGGATAATATCCTTAAACTGGTTCATACCTGCATTAGTGAACATCAACGTAGGATCATCCTTAATAACCATAGGGGCTGATGGTACGATGAGGTGTCCTTTCGACTCAAAAAACTTTTTGTAAGAGTCGCGGATTTCATTAGCTGTCATCATATTATTTTCGTCTTTTATTTTAAATTTCTTCCAAAAGTGTTGCAAAGATACGGCGTTTTCATTATTTTTGCAAATAATTTAATAATTGATTGATAAAAAAGGTGTTATCATGGAAGAAAATACTACAAAATCACACAAGTTATACTATTCGATAAGTGAAGTAGCTGATATGCTAGGTGTCAATGCCAGTCTGATAAGATTTTGGGAGAATGAAATTCCGACCCTGAAACCACAGACTATACGAGGAACAAACATTCGTAGATATGTGGAGAAAGACATCGAACACCTTAAGGTCGTTTATAATCTTGTGAAAGTGCGTGGCTTCAAGATTTCTGCTGCCAAGAAAATGCTTCATGCCAATAGGGAAGGAGTGGACAAGAAAGCAGATGTTCTTGAAAAACTTACTTCTGTAAGGAACGAATTGAAAGCATTGAAGAAACAGTTGGACTATCTGACATAAAAAAGCAGCCATCTTTTCGGTATGAAAGGATGGCTGTTTTCGTATTATTCATTTGGAATCCATTTGTTGTCTATTTTAAACACTTCCGAAATTGTTATCTTTGCAGCTTCTTTCTTTGTGAGTTGTTTGCTCCACAGTACGCGCCCAGATGTATTTGCACCTTCTCCATTATTATTATATTCCATATAACGGGCTGTTTTCTCGTTGGCGGGATTACTCCAGTTGAACCATCCCTCAGGACGAATCTGTTTACCTAAGTCGCAATTCATAAACAGCGTGTATGCGTAGGGCCTCCAGGGTCTACCCAGATAAACTTTATCAGCACCTTCCGCCGCACGCAACTTGCAATGATTGAATATATACCCATAAGTTATATCAGCAGGTGTAGATGCCGCTGTCACATAAGAATTGATTTTACTGAATATGTCGCAATTCTCAAACCAGGCCGTTGCCGGACCGAATATAAAATCAGTCGTACCTTCTATATAACAATCCTTAAAGAAAAGTCGAGAACCGGCTGAACCGGTGTAGATTGTATCCTGATGACCGAGAAAACGACAATTGATAAACACGAGTCGGTCACCTTCTGTATGTAGAGCTACCGCCTGTCCCAATCTGGCTGAATTATTCTCAATCGTAATATTCTTAAAAGTGATGTCATTACCTTCCACCTTTATCGTATAAGTACGGAATGTGCCCATCTTTTTATTCGTACCAGGTATAAATATATTCGCGTGGTCGTCGTAAGTAATAATGGTATTATCTCTGTCCTCGCCTAAAATTTCAATATGGCAGAGCCATTGCGGTACTACTAGTTTTTCTTTGTATATACCTTTTTTTACATAGATCACTTTATGATAATCCATAAATGCGCGGCACACCTCAAGTGCTTCGTCTATATTGCGGAATTGTCCAGTACCGTCACGTGCCACGATAAGTGTGTCGGGATTGTCATACTTGTTTTCCGCATAAAGTTGTATGCCCAGTGAGAGCATAAGTGTCATTAAGATTAGTTTCTTTTTCATAAATGTTAGTAGTTCGTTTTCTGTTTATAGTATCTGTGATATTTCTTTCAGATCTTCCACCTTCTTAAGACTGTCCATGATCACTTTCATATCATCACGGTCGTGTACCCGCAATTCGAGAGAACCGTCAAACAGTCCGTCGTCACAGGATATTGTCAATTTATGAATGTTGACATTCATCTGTTCAGATATAATAGTCGTCACTTCCTTAAGTAGTCCGATACGGTCGATACCTTTGATTTCAACAGTAGCGTCAAAGAAGAGCTTTTTGTGCATATCCCATCTGGCATCCAACAGACGGTTTCCGAAACTGCTTTTTAGTTTTGTGGCAACAGGACATACACGTTTGTGTATTTCTATTTGGTTTTTATTGTTTATGTATCCTAATACATCGTCACCAGGGATGGGGTGGCAACAACTAGGGAAAATAAAAGTACCGATCGAATCTTCTGTTATGTAAATAGGTTTCTTGCGGTCAAACTTGTCACCTACAACAAACAACTGTTGTTGAGATTCTTCTTCATGACTGTTTTTCTTCTTTTCTTTAGCAAAGAAAGGAACATATCGGCGCCAGTTTGAAGATGAGGATACTTTGTTCTTACCTTGTATCTCATCAATGTCTTTACTCCCTAATATAATTGTCTTTTCCCCTAATGCCAGAAACAAGTCGTCTGTATTGCTCAAATCATGGAAAGTCCGTAATGTATCCAGAACATTCGTAGTTACTTCGATGTCGTTCCTTTGCATAAACTCATCCAGAATTTCTTCTCCACGGTGTTGTATCTCCCTACTGTCCCTTCTTAGTATCGCTTGTATTTTAGCCTTCGCCTTAGCAGTGGAAACGAAATTGATCCATGCTTTCTGTACATGTTGTGATTTTGATGTAAGTATCTCCACCTGGTCACCGCTTTGCAGTTTATGACTTAGTGGAACCAATTTATGGTTCACTTTCGCGCCGATACAATGACTTCCCAGGAAAGTATGAATAGAAAATGCAAAATCCAATGCTGTACATCCGGCGGGCATTGTTTTTATTTCACCCTTTGGCGTAAAGACAAATATCTCTGAAGCGAATAAATTCAATTTGATTGCATCAAGAAAATCCATCGCATCAGGTTGAGGGTCGTCAAGAATCTCTTTGATTGTCCGCAGCCAATCATTCAGTTCTCCTTCGTCCTCTGTGATCTCACCACCGTCCTTGTATTTCCAGTGGGCGGCGAATCCCTGTTCCGCAATCTCGTCCATCTTGTCTGAACGTATCTGCACTTCTATCCATCTACCCTGTTTACTCATCAAGGTGACGTGCAGAGCCTGATAACCATTTGCTTTAGGATGATTCACCCAGTCGCGCAGACGGTCGGGGTGTGACTTATATATCTTATTGATAGCAACGTATATCTGGAAGCATTCATTCACTTCTTCGTCTCTTTTCTTCGGCGTATAGATGATTCTTACAGCAAGTATATCATATATTTCATCAAATGTGACATGCTTGTTCTGCATTTTACTCCAAATGGAATAGGGACTTTTTACACGTGCCTTCAACTGATATTTGATGCCTAATTCATCCAGTTCTTCTCTGATAGGCTTGGTAAAGTCATCAAATAGGGAATCACGTGAAACCTGCGTCGATTTCAGTTTGTCCTCAATCTTTTTATATTCTTCCGGATGCTCGAATCTGAAACTCAGATTTTCAAGTTCAGTCTTTATCTTGTTTAGTCCAAGTCTGTTGGCAAGAGGCGCATAAATATATAAAGTTTCACCTGCTATTTTATATTGCTTGTTGGCGGGTTGACTTTCCAGTGTACGCATATTATGAAGACGGTCGCATATCTTGATAAGTATGACACGTATATCATCGCTCATCGTAAGTAGCAGTTTCTTGAAGTTCTCCGCTTGGGCTGAGGCCTGCTCTCCGAATATACCACCCGCTATTTTGGTCAGTCCGTCCACAATCTGTGCTATCTTCGGACCGAATATGTTCTCAATATCTTCTATCGTATAATCAGTGTCTTCTACAACATCATGCAGAAGTGCCGAACAGATACTTGTAGAACCTAGTCCTATCTCTTTGCATGCTATTTGTGCCACAGCGATAGGATGCATAATATATGGTTCACCAGACAAGCGGCGCACGCCCTTATGAGCCTGGCGCGCGAAATTAAAAGCTTTTGTTATGATATCAACCTTTTTACGATGACGGGATGCTAAATATGAGTCCAAAAGATGCTGAAATGCATCATCAATCATCTTATCGTCGGCTTTCTCTCTCTCTGTATCTTTCTGTATCTGGTCGTCCATATTGTTTCTTGTTTATTGAATGCAATCGTAATCCTATTGGGAAATTACATCTTGTATTTGCAAAAATACAATAAAAAACGAAAATATCACAAACTTTTCATTAAATTTGTGATATTGTCGTGATTTTATTTGATTTTCAGTTTTTTGCCCGACCGTATGCTCGACCCTGATATCTTATTGAGTTTCTTAAGCTTCTTTACTGTCGTATGGTGCTTTTCAGCAATCTCAGATAATGTCTGTCCTTCCGATATAGTAATACTTTTACTTCTTTGTCTCTTTCTGCTATTTCTGCGACTGCTTCGTCCACTTCGATGAGTGCTATGACTCCGATGACGACTATAACTGCTATGATGACTTTCTACCTCAGGTACTTCATTGTTTATTTCCACTTCAGTACGCTTTTCCTGTATGTCTTCAGATTTGTATTTGTATACAGAGTCTTCCTTGTCAATAAACTTATTAATAAATTCCTGAGGCATACATATTGATGACTGTACAGTACCTCCGTTGACAATATCCCTCCTGTATTGAGGGTTTAACGCACGCAGTTGGTCAAGACTGATACCGCATACAGCTGCAATTTGTGCAAAGTTGATATTCCTGTTTACCATGATGGTATCAGTCTTCTCTGGTATCTGAGTCTTCATCGGACATATATTATGTTCACAATAATATGTCATAATATAATTGGCTGCAATAAATGCCGGTACGTATCCACGTGTTTCTTTCGGCAGGTAAGGATATATTTTCCAATAGTCTCTTTCTCCCTTCGATCTGCGTATCGCCTTGGCAATTTGTTCCGGTCCGCAGTTGTATGCTGCGATAACAAGATTCCAGTCTCCGTATTGCTTGTACAGGTCACTCAGATAATGTGCTGCTGCGTATGATGCCTTGATCGGGTCGCGCCTTTCATCTACCAATGTGTTCACAGTGAGGTCATAACGTTTGCTGGTCTTAAGCATAAATTGCCACAAGCCCGTAGCACCTACACGTGATACAGCATTTGGATTCAGTGCGGATTCTATTACCGGCAGATATTTCAGTTCGAGAGGCATACCGTAAGCTTCGAGTGCCTGTTCGAATATCGGCATATAGAAATTCTGGGCTCCCAGCATATAACTTACGGAGTGTCTTACTTTTCCGGTATATCTGTCGATAAACTGCTGCACGACCTCGTTATAAGGCATTTCTATAATGGAAGGGATTCTGCTAAGTCTGTTTATATAAACTTCCTTGGCAAAAACCGGGTTCACATCAGGCATGTTGCAGTTTGAGTCTTCCGAAAGATATCTTTTGGCATAGTATAGTTCCATAAGACTGTCTGAATTGGCTACCATCGCTTCAGGCAATTCTATTACTTCTTTTTTTCCTTTCGCATCTGTCACCGTTATTTCATCGCTCTTGTTCTGAGCCTGTATCCCACAGTTTCCAACAAGAAGCATCGTCAATGACATGAATAATATTTTTTTCTTCATAATTCTAATATAGTACCACTTAGAAATTCAAACTGCATTGCAAACCCAATGAAGTAGAATTTAAGGGGTTACGTGATTGTTGATTATTAATTGTTGTAGGTCTTATTTTCATACTTAAATCTTTGGAAATGTCGAATACCGACAGTTCGGCATCTACATAAGCATCAATGATGGATATGGCGTAAACACCAATCAGACAGAAAAAACTTAAGTCGCGGTAGCGACGGTAATAGTCTTTCCTTTTTTTGAATATATTCTTATATGTTTCTTCGTTTGCACTGGTAATCGTCGTGCCTAAATGGAGAAAACTGTTGTAACTTTGTGTACTTGGGTCGTCGTCCATGATATCCAGATAAGCCTGGGAATAATCCTTGTACATCTGATTGTTCCAGTTCATTGCATACAGACATCCTACTATTCCTCCGTAAATGATAGGCAGTTTCCAGTATTTTCTGTTATATATCTGTCCTGCTCCCGGCAGTACGATGGCGAGCCATAACGCACGCTTCGGGTTTGGTGCCCATGTAGACCAGTCGCGCTTATTTTTCATCGCTTCACCATTATCCGCCAATTTCAGACTGTCCTGTCTAGACAATTGCAAATTGTCACCGGTCAGCACACCTCTGTCCTTCATGTTGGCACTGTCACCTACGATAATGGTTCTTGTGCTGTCTTTTGCCGCTTTATGTTTTTGGGCACAGACATTTGAACTCCCTGTTATTAGCATAGCACTGATAACAACGTATAAACGTACTGATGTCAATAACTTTAGTTCCAATTTCTTATTCTTTATCTTTTAGATTGTCAAATTTGGACATGATTTTTAGTAGTTCATCTTCATTCGAAAATGAAATACTGATTTTCCCCTTTCCTGCGGGAGTGCAGGACATCTGTACTTTGGTATTGAAGAAACTTGAAAGACGGTCTTTCAGCAGATTGAATTCTTCTGGCATCTGTGATTTTGATTTGATCTTTTTCTTTCCGGATTCAATGGTTTCGCCATTCTTCAACTGTTGAACCATCTCTTCTACCTTACGTACCGAATACCCGTTCTTCTGAACCTCATTGAACAGTTTTACCTGGATAGAAGGACTGTCTATGGAAAGTATGGCACGCGCGTGTCCCATATCGATTTCTTTCTTCTGCAGAGCCATCTGCACTTGAGCTGGGAGTTTGAGCAGACGCAGATAATTGGCAATCGCCGCACGACTTTTCCCTACACGTTCAGAAACTCTTTCCTGTGTCATACCGCTGTTTTCAAGAAGGTGTTCATAAGCAAGCGCTATCTCAACAGGGTTTAAGTCTTCTCGCTGAATATTTTCCACGAGTGCCATTTCCATAACACTCTCATCCTTAGCTGTACGGATATATGCGGGGATAGATTTAAGTCCGGCAAGTTGTGATGCCCTCCATCTGCGTTCACCGGCAATAATCTGGAAACGGTTGTCGTCTACCTGTCTCAATGTGATAGGTTGGATAATTCCGATCTCACGAATACTGTTAGCCAGTTCCTGTAAGGCACCCTCGTCAAATTCCCTTCGTGGCTGATTCGGATTTGCCTCAATCTGTTCTATAGATATCTCGTTGATAGTGGAAGACCCCTGTGTGCGGACTCCCTCAGTCGATATCAGAGCATCAAGTCCCCGACCCAATGCGTTATATTTTTTATGTACAGCCATCGTTAGTTGTTCTTATTGATAATTTCTTTGGCGAGAGCCAGGTGATTCTTGGAACCTGTTGAGTCGGCATCATATAATATGACAGGAAGACCGTGACTAGGTGATTCACTGAGTTTTACATTACGCTGTATGACAGTCTTGAAAACCAGTTCCTGGAAATGACGTTTCACTTCGTCATAAATCTGATTAGCCAGACGCAGACGACTGTCGTACATGGTCAGCAGGAATCCCTCGATTTCCAGTTTCGGGTTGAGTTTACTCTTGATAATCTTAATCGTGTTGAGCAATTTGCTGATACCTTCAAGAGCAAAATATTCGCATTGTACCGGAATGATTACCGAGTCGGCTGCCGTTAAAGAATTGACAGTGATCAATCCCAGTGACGGAGAACAGTCGATAAGAATGTAATCATACTCATCTTTGATAGGAGTCAGAAGATTCTTGATCACCTTCTCCCGGTCTTCCAGGTTCAGCATTTCTATCTCCGCACCCACAAGGTCAATATGGCTGGGAATGATATCTAAGCCATCAATATCTGTTGTGTATATTGCGTCACGTACGTCAGCATGGTCTATAATACATTCATACAGTGAACAGTCCACTTCTTTGATATCAACACCCAGACCGCTGGAGGCGTTTGCCTGAGGATCTGCGTCAACAACAAGAACTTTTTTCTCAAGCGTAGCAAGAGATGCTGCTAGATTTATGGTAGTCGTAGTTTTTCCTACACCGCCTTTTTGATTAGCTAATGCGATTATTTTTCCCATTTTGTTAGTATTATCAATCTATTATACCGATAATTCGGGTGCAAAGGTACATATTTTGTGCGAGAAAAGAATAATTTAAACCTTTTTTCGTACTTTTGCAGCAAAATTATACAGAAAATGATGGAAACTAAAAGACCGTTAATACTCATTTCTAATGACGATGGCTATCATTCCAAGGGTTTGAAATGTCTGATAGATATGATATCGCAGTTTGGCGATTTGTTGGTTGTCGCCCCTGAGTCGGCCCGTTCGGGCTTTTCTATGGCTTTCTCGGTCACATTGCCTTTGCGGTTGAAGTTGCGCCGTAAGATGGAGGGTGTGGAGATTTGGTCGTGCAATGGTACGCCTGTCGATTGCATCAAGATGGCTCTCAGTGAATTATGTCCCCGTAAACCCGACTTGGTTATCGGTGGCATCAATCATGGTGACAATGCTTCTGTCAATACACATTATTCAGGCACGATGGGGGTTACGACAGAGGGATGTATGAAGCATATTCCTTCTATTGCCTATTCTCTCTGCAATCATGATGATGATGCCGATTTCGAGCCGATGCGCCATATCGTGCAGTATATAACAGAAAAGGTTCTCAAGGAAGGACTTCCCGACGGTGTGTGTCTGAATGTCAATTATCCGTTGGTGGACAAAATCAAAGGTGTCCGTGTCTGTAGGATGGCCCATGGCGACTGGGGCAACGAAGTGGTCCGCGTCCGTCATCCGCGTAATTATGATTATTATTGGTTGGTAGGTGATTATACCAATACAGAACCGGATGCCGAAGATACAGACAACTGGGCTTTAACGCACGGTTATATAGCCATCACACCTACTACTATCGATGTGACCAGTTATGAGATGATAGATCAAATGAAAAATTGGAAATTCTGAAAATAGAGCGACAATGAAATATTACTTCATAGTGGGAGAGGCTAGCGGCGACATGCATGCGTCGCATCTGATGAAAGAATTAAAGGATATTGACAGGAATGCCGACTTCCGTTTCTTTGGTGGCGACTTGATGTCCGCTGTAGGTGGTACTCGTGTCAAGCATTTTCGTGAATTGGCCTATATGGGATTTATACCAGTCCTGTTGCATCTTCGAACTATCTTCCATAATATGGACATCTGCAAGAAGGATATTGTGGCATGGAATCCCGATGTCGTCATACTAGTCGACTATCCTGGTTTCAATCTGGATATCGCCAAATATATCCATGCCCATACTTCTATCCCCGTTTATTATTACATATCTCCTAAGATTTGGGCTTGGAAGGAGTATCGTATCAAGAATATCAAGAGAGATGTAGACCAACTGTTTTCCATTCTGCCTTTCGAAGTTCCGTTCTTTGAGCAGAAGCATCATTATCCGATACACTATGTAGGTAATCCCACCGCTTCGGAGGTTTATCATTTCCTCAGCGGATACAAAGAATCGAAAGACGGATTCTGTGCCAGACAACATCTCGGCGACAAACCGATTATCGCTTTGTTGGCAGGAAGCAGAAAACAGGAGATTAAAGACAATCTGCCTACGATGATAGCAGCTGCGTCACAGTTTAAGGATTACCAGATGGTTCTAGCCGGTGCTCCCGCTATATCCCCGGATTATTATGCCAAGTTTATAGATGGTACCGATGTTCACATCATATACAATGATACCTATTCATTATTGGCCAATTCTACGGCAGCATTGGTAACGAGTGGCACAGCTACCTTGGAGACAGCTCTTTTTAATGTACCTCAGGTCGTTTGTTATGAGACACCTATACCGGTAGTCGCTAATTTCATACGCCAGCACATGATTAAAGTCCGTTATGTGTCGCTGGTCAATCTGATTGCCGACAAAGAAGTTGTGAAAGAGTTGGTGGCTAATACATTTACCCTTGAGAATATGAAGAGAGAACTCCTGCATATATTGCCAGGCAGTGAATGCCGTGACAAGATGCTGGCTGAATATAAGAAAGTCTTCGAGGCTCTAGGTCATGAAGATTCTTCCAGACGTGCGGCAGAAGCCATCTATTCCTTATTGAATAAGAAAACTTTAGAATAGTGTCAACGTATAGAGATACACTACTGCGGCTGGTATAGCCATGAGCGAAGAATCGAATCTGTCTAGCATACCGCCGTGACCAGGTAGTATTGCTCCGCTGTCTTTGATGCCCAGTGTTCTTTTGAAGAGAGATTCGACAAGGTCGCCCCATGTTCCGAAAACGACGATGACCAATCCCAGACCAATCCATTCGGGAATAGACATCCGAAGGTCGTTTACGCCATACATATCGGTATAATAACCAATCAGTCCTGCTACGATCATGACAAGTATTGCACCGCCTATACTACCTTCCCAGGATTTCCCCGGAGAGATGCGCGGAAACAGTTTATGACGTCCAAACAGAGAACCGCTGCAGTAGGCCCCGGTATCATTGCACCATAGGAATACAAATACGCACAACGGTATAAGATATGTGTAAACAGCACCATCCGGTGTACTGCGAAAAGCCAGAACACTAATCAATGACAGGGGAAGGGCAATGTACATCTGACTCAACATCGTATAAGCCCAGTTGTTAATAGGGTTCGAGTCTTTCATGTACAGTTCACTGATTAATAAGTATACCACTGACAACAGATATGGAATAAAAACGGTGGAAGGGGTCAGACCGCTGCAGAAACCGCAGACGGCGAAGAAAAAATACACACCGGCAACAGTACAGATAAACTTGTTTGTCTGTACACCTTCCTGTTCGTTGACTAGACCGCAGAATTCCCAAATCGTCAAACCGGTTATCAGGGCGAACAATAAAGCCATAGCCCTTACGTCCAAAAAACTGACCACGATGATGGCAACGAATAATATACCTGTTATGGTCCTGACGATTAAGTTTTTCATATTTCTTTTGTGTGTTTATTGGGCAGACCGAAGTCTGCCCATTAGATTATTGATTTTCCTGTGATGAATCATCGCTGCTTTCATCAGCTTGCTGTTCAGGTTTAGAATCTTGACTGTCAGCAGATACTTCTGCATTCTTGTTTTCCAGTTCCTTAGCCTTCTTTTCTTCCAAAGCCTTGATTGTAGCCTTGTTTTCCTCGTCCATGATTTCTTCCGAACGACTGATCCAAGGACGTTTGCCGAATATCTTTTCTACATCTTCGGCGAAGATCACTTCACGCTCAATCAGCAACTGGGCCAACTGATTATGTCCGTCCTTATGTTCGGTCAGTATCTTTTTAGCTCTGTCGTATTGTTCATTAATCATTTTCAGAGCTTCGTCGTCCATAATCTTAGCTGTCGTCTCTGAATACGGGCGTTGGAAATTGTATTCATTATTATTATAATAGCAGATATTAGGCAGTTTATCACCCATACCGGCATAAGCAATCATACCATAAGCACTTTTCGTCACCCTCTCCAGGTCGTTCATCGCGCCGGTAGAGATATGTCCTGTGAAGAGTTCTTCTGCTGCACGACCGCCAAGAGTGGCGCACATCTCGTCGAGCATCTCCTCTTTGGTGGTTATCTGGCGCTCTTCGGGCATATACCATGCGGCGCCCAGGGCACTTCCACGTGGTACGATAGAAACCTTAACCAATGGATTGGCATGTTCCAGGAACCATGAGATGGTAGCATGACCGGCTTCGTGCAGAGCGATAGAACGTTTTTCGGAAGCTGTCATGATCTTCGTCTTCTTTTCCAATCCGCCGATAATACGGTCAACAGCATCCAGAAAGTCCTGTTTTCCTACGCTCTGTTTGTCGTGACGTGCGGCTATGAGGGCAGCCTCGTTGCATACATTTGCTATATCGGCCCCGGAGAATCCCGGAGTCTGACGTGCAAGCATGTCAACATCTACGGTCTTGTCTATCTTGACGGGACGAAGGTGAACATTGAATATAGCCTTTCTCTCGTTCAGGTCGGGCAGGTCAACATGTATCTGTCTGTCAAATCGACCGGCACGTGATAGAGCATTGTCGAGCATATCGGCACGGTTGGTGGCTGCCAATATGATAACGCCACTGTTCGTACCGAATCCGTCCATTTCTGTCAGGAGGGCGTTGAGTGTATTCTCGCGCTCATCGTTGCCACCCATCGAAGGATTCTTACTGCGGGCACGTCCGATGGCATCTATCTCATCGATAAATATGATACAAGGCGCTTTCTCTTTCGCCTGACGGAACAAGTCGCGGACACGACTGGCACCTACACCGACGAACATTTCGACAAAGTCGGAACCGCTCATGGAGAAGAATGGTACACCAGCTTCTCCCGCTACGGCCTTGGCCAACAACGTCTTACCAGTTCCCGGAGGACCTATAAGCAGTGCTCCCTTAGGTATCTTACCACCCAGTATGGTGTATTTCTTAGGATTCTTCAAGAAATCGACGATTTCCTGAACTTCCTGTTTGGCACCTACCTGACCGGCTACATCCTTGAATGTAATGTTCATGTCCGGTCCCTTTTCGTACATCTTAGCCTTGCTCTTGCCTACGCTGAACACGCCACCGGCACCACCGGCACCGCCGCCGCCCATACGTCGCATGAAGTACAGGAAGATAAAGACAAAGAACAGGATAGGAGCCAGGTTGATGATGATATTGAGAATATCATTGCCTTTCGCATTGTCATAACTGAAATCCCCGTTAAACTTTCCTGCCTTCTGGGATGAGTCCATAAATTGTTCCAGTTGGTCTACAGAACCGAATTCTACGGTCACATAAGGATGATTGCCAACTGATTTGGCACTCTGACCGAACACATCTCTTATATGTTCTGCCTTTACATACATCCTCAGTTTACTTTCGTCCTTATTGGCAACTACTTTTTCAGCCCAGCCATTCATGACATACGACTTGAAGTTGCGGTAAGACGCTTCGGCACTGGCACTATTGTCGGTACTGTTATTGGTAAAGAACAGAATACCCAATACAATAAGTATAATCAAGTACACCCAGTTCATATTGAACTTAGGCATATCTAATTTAGGCTTTTTATTTGTTTCCATATTTATATCACATTAATCCAGATCAGGAATACGGGTAAGTTTTGCATCTTCCCAAAGATGTTCCAGATCATAAAATTCTCTGACTTCAGGCAGAAAGACATGTACCAATACGTTGCTGTAGTCCATAGCTACCCATTGAGCATTGTTAAGTCCCTCCACATGAGAAGGCTTTTCTCCGGCATTCTTACGTACCATGTCGCCTATTGATTCGGTTATCGCTTCCACTTGCGAAGGGGAGTTACCCTGACATATTACAAAATAGTGGCAAATCGTACCCTCGATGTCAGTCAGATCGGCAACAACGATATTGCTACCTTTCTTTTCCTGTATTCCCTCTGTTATCGTTTTAACTAAATTCTTTGTTTCGTCCATTCATTTAAATTATATATTGGCACAAAGGTACACTGAATTATTCGAAAAACATTAAATATGCGTGTTATTTTGATTTTTTTTAGAAAAAAAGTATGATAAGCGTTGGTCTATTCAGAAAAAAGCATTACCTTTGCATCGCAATTTCAAAAAGGAAACAAATTGCTGAAACATTTTGGGATATGGTGTAATGGTAACACAGCAGATTCTGGTCCTGTCGTTCCTGGTTCGAGTCCGGGTATCCCAACTAAAGACTTCTCTACGAAGTCTTTTTTATTCTAAAACGTCACAACGTCGCTGTCTCCCTGTTTATAAGGGTTTCAGACGACAGAAAATATCACGAAACATCGCTGAAACGTCACAAAGAAAGAGTTGCGCTTTTGCAACGTTTCCATTGTGTTTTGCGAGGTTATCATCCGTTTCTTGGAAATCTTATTTCTCTTATTACCAATAGTTTACGTCATATCGTGAAGTTGTGACGTATATTTCATCCGAAATCTCTGATTGGAGACAGCTTAAAATTGTCAAAATACAGTCATGAATTTTACGAAGCGTCCCCGTAAACACATTACGACGGTGCCGTAATAACATTACAGCGGTAGTGTAAACACTCTACAGCGGTGCGGTAACAAGATTACAGCGGTGGTGTAACATGTCTACAGCGGTGGCGTAATGTATTCTAACGGTTTTTGTTGACTACTTGGCTGATTCTTTACAAATTCGGTTGACTCGGTTTATCATTATTATTAATGCTGGTTGACGCCCACCTCTCATATTCGCCATAAGCGTTGACCTTTATATCAAAAAAAAGAGACTTCACAATGAAGTCTCTTTTAATCGTTTATATAATATTATTTGTTTTTATTCTGAGCGTCGATAGCTTTAATCTTCTGTTTTACGAGTTCCAGATCATCTTTCAGTTTAGAAACCTTCCTGTTCATTTCCTCAATAAGGTTATTACCTTTCTTGCTGGTAGAATTAAGGAAACCTAAATTGTTCTCGTAAGTCTGTACTTCAGATTTGATATTGTCATACTGTCTCAGTAATCTTCCGCGTTCATTGTCCAGAGCGTCTATTCCCTTTTCGGCAACGGTCTTCAGATTATTCTTGAAGTTGTCGAGACGGCGGCGAGAAACGGATATGTTCAGTTTCTTATATATCAAATCAAGTATATCGTGATACTCTTTGAATATAACATCTTTTTCCTTGAATGGAACATGACCTATTTTGTTATATTCGTCAGTAAGTTTCTGAATTTCTTCCTGAGCGTTTTCTCCGGCATTTTCAGCCAATTCTTTCAGTTGTGCGATAATGCCACGTTTCTTATCCAGATTCTCATGTTCCTCGTTGCGCTGACCGGCATTTACGGCGTTGCGTGCGTCAAAGAAATGGTTGCAGGCACCTAGAAATTCATTCCATAGTTGGTCACCCAATTTCTTAGGAACCATACCGATGGTCTTCCATTCTTTCTGAAGCTTGATAAGTTCATCACTCGTCTTTTTCCAGTCTGTACTGTCTTTCAGCGCAATCGCCTTATCTATAAGTTCCTGTTTCTTGACCGCATTTTCAGCGAATTTCTCCTTCATACTCTTGAAGAATTCTGCTTTTCTGCCGAAGAAATCATCACATGCTGCGCGGAAACGCTCGAAAATCTTCACATTCATTTTCTGTGGAGCGAAACCGATGGTTTTCCATTCAGCCTGGATGTTTATGATGTCTTTCGTATGCTTTTCCCAGTCGGAAGCACCTTTGTTCTCCTCCTTGGCAATAGCTTCAACCTGTTCGCAAAGTGAAGTCTTTTTAGTCAGATTATCTTCTTCCTTAGAACGAAGGTCTTCGAAATGTTGCTGGTGGCGTTTGTTGATAACTGTAGATGCGGCCTTAAACCTGTTCCAGACTTCCTCTCTCAATTCTTTGGTGACTGGTCCTGTCTCCCGATATTCCTGATGAAGTTTCTGCAACTGGTGGAATGCGCTTAAAATATCATCTTCTTCTGCCAGCTTTTCTGCAGATTCGCATAGGTGCTTCTTGATTTCAAGATTCTTCTTGAAGTCATATTCCCTAGCTTCACTGTTGAGCTTCAGTAGGTCGTAGAATTGTTCTACATACAACTGATAGTTACGCCACAGTTCGTTGGCCTTATTAGCCGGAACAGATTTGATTTCTTTCCATTCCTGTTGCAGTTGCTTGAAGTCGTTATAAGATTTGTTGGCTTCTTCAGGTGAAGAAACCATTGATTTTATCTTCTCTATGATATCCAACTTTCTTTTCAGATTGTCTTCTTTTTCAGATTCCTGCTCTGCAAAGATTTTGGCTCTCTTTTCCTTGATTATTCCCATTTCTGCCTTGAAGGATTCTTCGTCTTCATCGGGAACTATCTGATAGGCGTCAGGGTCACCGCCGCCATCAATATATTCTTTATATTTGGCGTCTTTTTCTGCTATGTGTAATTTGTAAAACGCTGTTTTCAGGTCGTCAAGTTCGTCTTTCAGCAATGGTCCGTCACCATGCGCAAGTTCTTTGACACGGTCAAGAATTTCTTTCTTGGTCGTATAAACTTTCTTTTCTTCAGCGTTTTCCACTACGGCATCTTCGGCATCGCTCACCTCTGCATTGTTAACCTCAGCTTTGGTTTCTTCTGCTTTTTCTTCTACCGGTTCTTCTACTGGTTGAACTGTAGATTCTACTGCCTTTTCTTCTAACTTACCCTCTTCCGGGGCTTTTTCTTGAGAGTCCATCATTTACTTTTTTAGTTTATGATTCGGTTTTCCACATATTTGTAGGAGTTGCAAACTTACTTAAAAAAATCGAAAACGCCTAATTTTTATCAAAAATTTTATGGTTTTTCATTTTATATGAGTCGTTTCAAGCGGAAAACCCACCAGAAAAGACCTGAAATGACAAATGAAATAACCAGGGCGATAACAAATCCATAAGGATTGTGTTCCAGACCGTTGAACAGGTTCATACCGAACAGACTCGCAATAAGGGTGGGGAACATCAATATGATGGATACGGATGTAAGTGTACGCATCACGGTGTTCATATTGTTGTTGATGATACTGGAGTACGTGTCCATCGTCGACTCGAGAATGTCCGAATAGATATTCGTAGTCTCCCTCGCCTGACTCATCTCGATATTGACATCTTCTATCAGGTCGGCATCCAACTCATCCACCTGTAACTTGAATTTCAGTTTGGTAAGCAATGTTTCGTTTCCACGGATGGATGTGATGAAATAGGTCAGTGAGTCTTGCAGACGACTGAGCCCGATAAGGGATTCATTGTTCACTTCGCGGTCAAGGTTGCGTTTGGATTTCTCTATCAGACTGTTGATCTGCTTCAGTCGTTTCAGATACCATACGGCCGATGACAGGAAAAGTCTGAAAATCATATCTACATAATCCGTGAAACCGGTACCGCGTTTTTGATGATAACTGACGAAGTCGATCATCATATTGGTTTCGAAATTACATACGGTGATGGTGATATCGCGCTTGTGTATGATACCAAGAGGTACGGTGGTGTACGGTGTGCGCGAACGCACTTCCTTGACATAAGGGATACGAAGGATGATAAGCATCCAACCGTCATCATATTCATAACGGGCACGCTCATCGGTATCGCTGATGTCGGATAAAAAATAATCTGGTATTTGGTATTTCTCTTCCAGCTCCTGCTGGTCTTCTTCAGTTGGACATGTTACTTGTATCCAGCAATTAGGTTGCCATTCATCAATGGCTTTCAAGCATTTGCTTGTATTCCAGTATGTTCTCATTAGTTAATCCTCCGAATGATTAAAATAGGGCATAGGATTAACTTCCGAGAGCTATCCCTCTGCGCCTACAAGTTCATATTTTCCGCGTGATAATCGTCCATTTGTTGTTTAAATTTTGATTTTGCTCTGCAAAGGTAAATAAATAAATTAATAAATAAGAATTAATAAATAAGAATTATTCTACTTTTAATAATAATTTCAATTTAGTGTCATCTTTCACACTGCCAAATTTTTCGGGCGGCAGAGGAAAACAACTCCTCTAAATCCCTCATACTTGTGTGGAGGAAATTAGAGGAGTATGGTTCTGAATCCCGTCGTATTCTGAAATACGGCGATGATTGGATTCTTTAATTTTTCTGAGGTACTTGTTCCAATGTCTTGACCAGCAGATCCCAGAATTTCGGTACACTCGGGATGTTAGCTCTTTCGTTGGTCGTATGAGGTGACAACAGGGTAGGACCAAAGGATACAATGTCGAGATTCGGATATTTACTCAGAATCACACTGCATTCCAGACCGGCATGTACCACCTGTATTGTCGGTTCTTTGCTGAACAGGTCTTTGTATATTTTTTCCATGATGCGGATCATCTCACTGTCTGTGTTCGGGTCCCATCCTTGATATTCGCCGCTTAACGTGACTTTCATCCCGGCCATATTGAAACAGCTTTCGAGTGTTGTGGCTATAAAGTCTTTCATACTCTCGCTTGAACTTCTGGCCAGTATCTTGATGGCAGCCTTGCCGTCACCTATATTGATAATGGCAAGGTTGGACGATGTCTCCACGATGTCGGGTATCGTCGGGATATATCTTATCACACCGTTATGGCAGGCGTAGATGGCATCTACCAGATTGTCCTGTATCTCTTGTGGAACTTCTGTCTTTGGTGTCGCTGTATCTTCCATGAAGAATTCGATATCCTTTTCGAGACCTTTATACTCTTCGTTGAACAGCTCTTTGTAGTCGCCGACCAGTTCTGCAAGTGCTTCTTTGTTCTCTTTCGGCAGTGTAAGAACCACTTCGGCCTCAAACGGTATGGCATTGCGCATGTTTCCGCCATTCCATGTTGCCAGACGGGCGTCGCATTCACTGATAGCTTCGCGTACGAATCTTACCATGAGTTTGTTGGCATTAGCTCTTCCTTCTCCTATTTCCAGACCCGAGTGACCGCCGCGCAGTCCTTTCAATGTTACCTTTACGGCTATATCTTCATTGTCTGTCTCCGTTTCCTTATAATCCAGTTCGGCTGTGACGTCAACACCTCCGGCGCTTCCGATGATCATTTCGCCTTCCGTCTCTGTATCGAGATTCAGCAGAATGTCGGCATTCAGTTCACCGGCAGGTAAGTCGTTGGCACCATACATACCCGTCTCTTCATCACGGGTACATAGTGCTTCGATAGGACCATGTTTCAAATCCTTAGCCTCCATCACAGCCATGATGGCAGCTATACCGAGTCCGTCGTCGGCACCGAGTGTCGTACCTTTCGCTCTTACCCATTCACCGTCTATATATGTTTCTATCGGGTCTGTTTCAAATACGTGTTTGCTTTCTTTCGTTTTCTGAGGCACCATATCCATGTGTGCCTGCAACAGAACCGTCTTGCGGTTTTCCATACCCGGAGTCGCCGCCTTGCGCATGACAATATTTCCGGCTGGGTCTTTGAATGCTTCCACGCCTATATTCTTGGCAAAGTCGAGTAAGAACTGTTGTACTTTGTCCAAGTGTCCTGATGGACGGGGGATTTGCGTAAGTGCATCGAAGTTTTTCCAGATACACTCAGGTTTTAGATTTTTGATTTCGTTCATTATATTGTTTTTTATTAGTTATCTACTACGTTTTCTATCTTTAATCTCTTCGTAAAACTAAGGGCTGCCCATCCGTACATACCTATTAATATAACAAGTATGGTCTGTATAGTATGTACGATCAGGACAAAGTAGAGCGCCTTTTCGTCTGCCACGCCATATAGTATAAGCATCGTCTTAACGGCAAAGTGCCACGGTCCGGCACCATTGGGTGTAGGTACGATGACAGCGATACTTCCCACAACGAATGTAACCATAGCGCAACCCAACCCCAGATGGGATGTAAAATCGAAACAGAAGAAAGTGAGATAATAATGCAGAAAGTAACTGCCCCATATCGCCAGGGTATAGAAGACGAAAAGAGGTATGTTTCTTACCTTCTTCACGGAAGCTATTCCGCGCCATACATCGCTCAATGTTTCCTTAACCTTATTATAAAAAGATAGTTTACGAAGCAGCAGATGTAATAATATAAAAGCTGAAATGGCGCAGACGATGGTGACGATGTAACCAGTCATGGAAAATTTGTGCAATATACTGTCGATACTGGTTCCTGTCTCATCAAAGAAAGTGGCAAACACTTTTAGTTGAAGCAGCAGTGTCACACCAGTTACGATCAACACAAGCACTGAGTCGATAGCGCGTTCGGTGACCACGGTACCGAGCGCTTTTGTAAACGAGATACCATCGTATCTTTTCAGTACGCCGCATCTTGCGAATTCACCGCTTCTCGGTACAATCAGACTGGCGGCGTAAGATATGAATATCGAATAGATGCTTGTACTGTTGCGCGGGTGCTCATTGATTGGCTCGAGCGTCTGTTTCCACCTCCATCCTCTGAACATCTGCGCCGTGATACCAAAAGGGAAAGACAGCAGCATCCATGTCCAGTTCATCTCATGCAGCAATACATTTTCAATACGGTGGAAGTCGAATCCGCGGTACATCCAATAGAGTATCGCCCCACCTAGTACGAGTGGCAGAACAATTCTGATGATGTCGTTTGCTATCTTTTTCATATTAAATATTAATGGGAAGACACCTAGATGCCTTCAAATTAGATGCAAATATCGCTATTATAATCGACATAATCGCAAAAAAACCGATTTTTTTACTAACTTTGTCCCCTGAATATATTTATGTCATTCTTATGAAAGCAGTAAAACCAAAGAAAAATCTCGGTCAGCATTTTCTTACCGATTTGGGCATAGCCAAAGCTATTGCCGACACCGTAGACGCATGTCCTGATATTCCTGTTCTTGAAGTAGGACCGGGGATGGGGGTGCTGACTCAATATCTCGTAACTAAGAACCGTGATGTACGGGTGGTTGAGATTGACGCTGAATCAGTGGCATATCTTTATGAAACTTTTCCTAAGTTGCATGATAATATAATAGGTGACGATTTCCTCAGAATGGATCTGAACAAGTTGTTTGATGGCAGGCAGTTCGTGTTGACAGGCAATTATCCTTATGATATCTCGTCACAGATATTCTTCAAGATGCTTGAAAACAAAGATCTGATTCCCTGTTGTACGGGAATGATACAGCGGGAGGTGGCCCAGCGCATAGCATCCGCGCCCGGTAATAAGGCTTATGGCATACTTAGCGTGTTGATACAGGCGTGGTATGATGTGGAGTATCTTTTTACGGTAGATGAGAATGTGTTTAATCCTCCTCCAAAGGTGAAAAGCGCTGTTATCCGTATGACCCGCAATCAGGTTACTGACTTGGGATGTGATGAAAAACTGTTTAAACGTCTGGTGAAGACGGTATTCAACCAGCGTCGCAAGATGCTTCGTGTCAGTCTGAAACAGATGTTCCCGGGTGTAACGCCGACAGAAGGATTCTATCAACAGGATATGATGACCAAACGACCGGAACAGTTGACTGTACAGCAGTTTGTTGTACTCACGAATATGGTAGACGTGGAATTAAAGAAACTAGAGTCTCCATCTTTGACCTAAGTCAATAAAAAGCCACATTTTATTCAATTATACCATCTGTTGTTTGCGATAACAAATAAACATCGTATCTTTGCATCGATAAAAAGATTATAGGATAACAATTTAAAGAGAGAAAGGAAAAAGAAAATGGTATTTTTTGAATTTATGACATTCGCAGTAGCCGCCTTTGCGGTAGCAACAGCAATAGGTATTGCAATCGATCTTAAAGTAGAAGGTCGTAGATAAACAAACAGAAAAAGATAAACTTTTAATAAAAAGGAAGGGACTTTCAGAAATGAAAATCCCTTTTTTTGACTTCAAATGAAGATAAATCTGAAATGCTCTGAATTTATTCCTGTTTTTCATTTAATTATTTTTGTATATATTTGCCAATATAAAATTTATAGTGTACATTTGTACACTCAAAAATATAATGTATATATAAACGCATGAAGAGACTCTTGTTGACGCTTTCGCTGATCATGTTTATGTCCGTGTCAGAATCACATTCCGTTACAGTAAGTAAGGAGTACGTGAATAAATATACCGATGAATGTTATAACAGAATAGACAAGAAAGTGGCACTGAAGATGCTCGATACTTTGATTGTCTATTCCAGAGAACTTGGAGATGTGAAGAGACAATGCATGGCTTATGATCTGAAAGTGCTGTGCAGTATGTATACATGCGATTCCAAACAACAAAACAAATATTTCGAAGAGGCACGCAGATTTATCAGCAAGACAAAGTATACAAAATACCTCTTTCATGCATGGACATGTATCGTTTGCAAACGTGTAACCGACCATAAACTGGTTGATGCTCTGGCATGTATGGACGATTTCCAAAACGAAGCCGTACGACTGAACGACGGTTATGGCTTGTTGCTAGCCTACTATAACTATGGCACAATTTATTATTATATGAATATGTACAAACTCGCCTTTGATAAATTCGGGAAAACGGCACGACTGAAATGCGACCTAAGTAATCCTGATAACAGAAATATCATGAGTGAGATATACTACTATATGGCCAGTTGCTCGTATTATATGAACAATGATAAGAACTTCCTGAAATATCTGCAAAAATCATTGGATGTCAAGCCTGATGAGAGGAGTATAACCACAACAATTCAAAGTTTGTGTTTCTATTACCTGAAAAAAGGAGATATGCCAAGATTCAGACAGCGTAAAAGGCAAATGGACAAATTGATCAAAAAATATGGTACTAGTCAACTCTCGGAATACCATAGTGCGATGATGGCTACATATTATAGCAAGGAAAGAAATTATACGAAGGCTCTTTTATACACGGATTCAATTCAGCAACGCGATTTAAAATACCGCACCAAATATGATATATATAGGGAAGCAGGACAAAATAAACAGGCTGACAGTATATTATGGAAGTTGGTGGAATATAAAGAAAATATTATAGAGAACGACCAGGCACCATATATTCGGATGCTTGCAAAAAAATACGAAAATGTCAAAACGATATATGCAAAGAATCAAGAGATAACAAAAATAAAACTGTTTACTGCTCTCTCGATAACGATATTGGTGTTGTTGACATTCGCCGTATATCACATATTACATAATCGCAATATCCGCAAATTGAATGTCTTACGGGAAAAGGCCGAAGATGCGAATAGACTGAAATCACTTTTCTTACAGAATATGAGTCATGAGATACGAACGCCTCTGAATGCGATAGTGGGATTTACAGACTTGCTTAATACCGATGATGCTGATATGGATGAAGGAGAAAGGAAAAAAATACTTGATATCATTCATCGCAACAGTGGTCTTTTATTTACATTAATCAATGATATTCTGAATCTGTCACATCTTGAAAGCGGTTTGGAAAAATTGGTTATCAAACCAGTTCAAATCATGCCTCTTTGTGAGAAGGCAATAAAAAGTGTGGAGATTAGGGCAAAAGATGGGGTTCATATTTATTTTAAGACACCTGAGACCGCCGAAGAAATGTCATTGATTCTGAATACGGATACCGACAGGTTGTCCCAGATACTCAATAATTTTCTGACGAATGCATGCAAGCATACTGATAAAGGTGAGATATGTCTCGAATATCAAGTGAGAGAAGATGTGGTAAAGTTTATCGTGACAGACACGGGAACAGGTATCCCTGTAGAATCTGCCGAGAAAATATTCGAACGTTTTGAAAAACTTGACCAATTTTCTCAAGGAACAGGTCTGGGACTGAATATATGTAAACGACTTACCATATTGTTCCATGGCAATATATATGTAGATACATCGTATACGGGAGGAGCCAAATTCGTGTTTGAGCATCCGAGAAACATAGAAGACCTGGAAAGATCAGAGTAATACGATGCAAAAAAATCATTAAATTATTGCGTATTTCGAATTTAATATCTAATTTTGTGCTCAGAAATAAAATTATTGACTATGATAGACGTTAAAGCAACATTAAAGGCAAGCGAGGAAAAGATGGAAATGGCAGCTATGTATTTGGACGAACAGCTGTCGCATATTCGTGCAGGACGCGCAAATATAGCCATTCTCGATGGAGTGAAAGTAGAATCTTACGGTTCGATGGTTCCGCTGAACCAAGTAGCTAATGTTTCAACGCCAGACGCGCGTACTATAGCCATCCGTCCTTGGGACAAGAAACAGATAAAGGATATCGAGAAAGCCATTATGAATTCCGAGGTGGGTATCACTCCCGAGAACAATGGTGAAATAATCCGCCTTGGTATTCCTCAGCCTACAGAGGAACGACGTAAAGAACTGTCTAAGCAGTGTAGCAAAATAGCCGAAAAGGCAAAAGTGGAAGTTCGAAACGTACGTGCCGATTATAAGGAAAAACTAAAGAAGGCTATCAAAGACGGTCTCTCTGAAGATAATGAGAAGGATGCCGAAGACGAATTGCAGAAGTTACATGACAAGTATATCAAGAAACTTGATGCCATGTTAGCTGAGAAGAATAAGGAAATCATGACCGTATAGAAGCGAGAGTGAAAGGACTTGTTATAAAAAATACCGGTAGTTGGTACACCGTCAAAACAGATGATGGACGGATTATCGAAAGCAAAATAAAGGGTAATTTCCGCTTAAAAGGTATACGCAGTACGAATCCCGTAGCTGTAGGTGACCGTGTGGATATTATTGAGAATCAAGAAGGTACGGCGTTCATCAGTGCAATTGATGACCGCCGTAACTATATTATACGTAAATCGCAGAACTTATCCAAGCAGAGTCATATTATTGCGGCTAATGTTGATCAGGCGTTTCTTGTGGTAACTGTGAATTATCCACAGACATCGACAACCTTTATCGACCGCTTCCTTGCTTCGGCAGAGGCATATAGTGTACCTGTGGTTATCGTCTTCAACAAAAAGGATATTTATTCGGAAGAGGAATTGCATTATCAGGGAATGATGTATGATCTCTATACCCAGATCGGTTATCAGTGTGTCGTCGTGTCGGCAACGACCGGTGAGGGAATTGATGAACTGAAACCTCTGCTTAAAGACAAAATAACGTTACTGAGTGGTAACAGTGGAGTAGGCAAGAGTACGCTTATCAATCTGTTTATACCCGAAGCCAACCTGCGCACGTCTGAAATTTCTGATGCCCACAATACAGGTATGCATACGACGACATTCAGTGAAATGCTTGAACTTGCAGATGGTGGATATGTGATAGATACTCCGGGAATCAAGGGATTCGGAACATTCGATATGGAACCAGAGGAAATTTGCAGTTATTTTAAAGAGATTTTCGAGTTTTCTAAAGATTGCAAATTCAGCAACTGTACCCATACACATGAACCGGGGTGTGCGGTTGTTAAAGCAGTGGAGGAGCATTATATCGCCGAGAGCCGGTATCAGTCGTATCTTGGTATGTTGGAAGACAAAGATGAAGGAAAGTATCGTGAAGCATTTTAATCACGTACTATCTTTTTACTTAAGAAAACGACCTGTTTGTTGATTGTTTTTGTTTTTATTATTAGTTGTTAATACCTTTGCAGCATCATATTAACATTAATAATAAAAAAGAAAATGGAAAGGAAAATTAATTCTGTCTTGATTGCTGTTACAGCATTTCTGTTCGCGGCTTGTTCAGCAGGAAGTAGTGACTGGGAAGATTATACAGGAACCGCTGATACAAGTGGTAGTTCTTCATCTTCGTCATCTTCTTCCAGTAGCGTTCCCACAACAGGAGGAGATGTAGCGACTTTCACTATTGCAATAGATTCTACCACGGCTGTCTCTGAAACAGATAATGTAGATGCAACTGATGAGGATTATGTGGAAAACAGTACATTTGGCAGTACTATATACATCGCCTATAATGGTACAAGTGCTACGGTAACTGGTAGCGTAAGCGGTGTGACGGCGACAGTCAGTGGTGCTGATGTTACAGTCACTTCGACGGTTGCCGGAGTCGATTATGTGTTGAGCGGAACGACAACAGATGGTTCGTTGAAGGTGTATAGTGACAAAAAATATGAACTGACACTGAATGGCGTGAATATAAAGAATAATGACGGACCGGCGATAAACAGTCAGAGTAAAAAGAGCTGTTATGTCGTACTAAAGTCGGGTACAACCAATTATCTTACAGACGGGACGTCTTATGCCACCAGTACAGAAGATCAGAAGGGTACTTTGTTCAGTGAAGGGCAATTGTTGTTCAGTGGCAGTGGCAATCTGAGAATTTCAGCTAACTGCAAGGCCGGTATCAGTTCTGACGACTATATTATGATTCGTCCTACGACCAATATATATATCAAGTCGACAGCGGGCAATGGTATTAAGGCAAATGAAGCTCTTATTATTAATGGTGGTATTATCAATGTGGAGACGACATCAACTGCTACGGCAGCCAAAGGTCTGTCGAGTGATGGTTATATTGAAATAAATGGCGGTCGTACGACTGCTATTACAGCAGGAACGGGCGAATATGACAGTGATGATAAAGACGTGAGCGGTTGTGCGGGCGTGAAAAGTGACAGCTTGTTGACTGTAAATGGTGGTGAACTGTTATGCAAGAGTACAGGAAGCGGCGGTAAGGGTATCAGCGGAGACCAGAAAATGGTATTCAATGATGGTACGGTGAAGGTCATTACGACAGGTTCGAAATATACTTATGGGTCTTACGATACATCTGCTAAGGGTATAAAGGCAGATGGTACTGTAGAAATCAACGGCGGTTCTATCATGGTCCGTGCTACGGGATCTGGTTCAGAAGGTATAGAAAGCAAAAGTACACTTACGATCAACAGTGGTTCTGTTGAGGTTTATTCCAATGATGATGCTATCAACTCATCCAGTCACATGTATATAAAGGGCGGTTGGATATACACGTTCGCAACAAACAATGACGGACTGGATGCTAATGGTAATTTATATATACAGGGAGGTACAACCGTAGCTTATGGCACATCAAGCCCTGAATGTGGTATAGATGCGAATGAAGAAGGCGGATACCACGTATATATCACAGGTGGCACATTAGTTGGAATCGGTGGAGGAACATCATATCCATATAGCAGTGGTACGACACAGCCGTCTATCGTATACGGAGGTACGGTATCAAGTGGCACGACGCTGGCTCTGAACAGTAGCAGTGCTAATATACTGACATTCACGATGGGACGTTCCTATTCTGGAACGACATGTTTCTTGCTTACATCGCCTAGTCTGACTAAGGGTAGCAGTTATACGTTATATAGTGGCGCAACAGCAACTGGTACCGACTGGCATGGATTGATAACATCGGCGACAGTGAGCAGTACAGGTTCATCCGTGGCATCGGTTTCTTCGCTCAGTTCACCTTATTCATCAGTAGGAAGCAGCACTGGTGGCATGGGCGGCGGAGGCGGCAGATGGTAACAACACTAAAACTAACTAGATAATAGTGCCGGGGTAACGCAAGTCGTTATCCCGACACTTCTCAAGAAAACTAATAATGCTATATAAAATAATACGGGTATGATGCATAAATTACTTATGAAAGAAAATTTATTGATAGAACTTTATATCATTAATGGTAAAATAAACGTTAAGAAATAAAGCGTATGTTGATGAATAAGCAAAGAAAGATGGAAAATATATTGTATCTGGCACTATGGGCAATACTGTTCGTGGCACCAGTGCTTACTCTATATGTACGTACATCATCGGATAAGTCATTGATGTTCAGTTGGACCGAAGTAATGTCTGTATGGAAATTGTTTTTTGTATATCTGCTTGTATTTGTTATACACAATTTTTTCATTGCTCCTCAACTGATATATAATCATAAAAAACTGACATATTTTATAACGGTTATATGTATGTTGATAGCATTTCAAGTATATCAATGCAATAGCCGACCTCAGGAAATCGGAATGGGACCGTTGCATCCTGATATGTTGAAGGATGGTAGAAATATACAGAGACCAGACTTTAAACCCGACAGAAAACCGGATATGCAGATGCAAGGTGGACCAGGAAAAGAAAACAATTTCCGTCCAGATAAAGCTCCCGACATGCATCATGATAATGGACCGCGGGATATAAAAACGATGGATGGTCATCATCCTCCTATTATGATCGACCAGCAGGATATTGTAGCGTTTGTCATCGTCTTTCTTATGCTTGGTATGAACTTAGGTATAAAATTGTATTTTAAGTCGGATGCCGATGCCAAGGAAATGAAAGATCTTGAACAGAAAAATCTTGAACAGCAGCTGGAGTATCTGAAGTATCAGATTAACCCGCACTTCTTTATGAATACACTGAACAATATTCATGCCCTTGTGGATATCGATCCCGAGAAGGCTAAGACAACGATAGAGGAACTATCTAAGATGATGAGATATGTTTTGTATGAAGGTGCAAAGGCCTATATCCCGATAGAGAGGGAGATAACCTTTATAGGCAACTATATCACATTGATGCGGTTGAGATATACAGATAAGGTAAAGATAGAAACCGATTTTCCAAAAGAAATGCCCGATAAGTGTATACCACCGTTGTTGTTTATCACATTCATAGAGAATGCATTCAAACATGGAGTGAGTTATCAGCGTGAATCTTTCATACATGTAGATATGCAGATACAGGATGATAGGCTCTATTTCTCGTGCAGTAATAGTAAACTGCCTGCTGATAAGGATGTACATGGAGGTGTAGGACTTGTCAATACACGTAAACGACTCGATTTGATATATGGAAGTAGTTATACTTTTGACATCAATGACAGTGATGATATATACGAAGTAATATTAGTAATACCTTTAAAATAGAAGACTATGATCAGATGTTTAGCAATAGATGATGAGCCACTGGCATTACAACAGTTGGCTGCGTATATAGGAAAGGTTCCTTTTCTGGAACTCGTAAATAAATGTCAGAGTGCCCTCGAAGCAAAGCAAATCATGGAGAATGATATGATTGATGCGATATTTATTGATATCAACATGCCAGACCTCAATGGTATGGAATTTGTCCGTTCGCTCGCGGCACCTCCTTTGGTCGTCTTTACTACCGCTTATTCAGAGTATGCAGTAGACGGATTCAAAGTGGACGCGGTAGACTATCTGCTGAAACCATTTGGTTTAGATGATTTCAAACGAGCAGCAAACAAGATCAAAAAACAATATGACTTGGTTAATACGGCAACCTTATCACCTGTCGATAATGATGATGCCTTGTTTCTAAAGACTGAATATAAGGTTGTTCGTATAAGTATTAAGGATATCCGCTATGTTGAGGGTATGAGCGAATATCTACGTATTTATGTTGAGGGACAGCCAAAACCTGTCATCGTATTGTTAAGTATGAAAAAAATGGAGGAACGACTGCCACAATCGACATTTATGCGCGTACATCGCTCTTATATCATCAACCTGAAAAAAATACAAGAGGTAAATAAGAACCGTATCATTATGGATAGTGACACTTATATACCGATTGGAGATATTTACAAAGATACCTTTAATGAGTATCTGAATACGAAGTTCTTATGTAAATAAGAACTCCGTATGCATTTTCTAATCAATAGTAATCGTATACTCACTCATGAAAGAAGCACCGGGTTGGAGGTGATTCATAAGATATTTGTCTTTGAATTTACCAGAATATTTCACATGGTCGTGAACACCGTACCAAGGTTCTATACAAACGAAAGGAGCGTTCTTGCCATAAGGACTCCATAAACCGACGCATGGTGCCTTGAAATCAAGTGTTACTACGGGCTTTTTGGCTTTGTCAAGTAATGAGATATGATGCAACTGACACTGGTCTATGATAATGGCATCATCTTTGAAACTATCTTCGTTAAATTCGAATAATCCGTCTTCAGTCTCTACAGGATAACGATCCATCAGAATACAACCGTTAACATTACCATATATACGTTCTACCCCTTCTTTCTTATCGAACAACAAACATCCTTTCATTGATTCTCCCTCTTGAATATCAGGGAGATTAAATGCCGGGTGTCCGCCAATCTGGAAATGTATTTCTTTGGTATCTGTGTTCTGTACATGCCAAATCACATGAATCTTATTGTTTTCAATACGATAAGTCACGGATAAAATAAAATGATAAGGATAATTGCGCAGCGTATCTTCATTATCAGACATGACATAAGTAATCTTTTCTTCAGTCTTATTTAATATTTTGAATTCCGTGTCACGGGCAAATCCATGGCGTCCCATCTCGTATGTATCTCCTTCTGTTCGATATTTCCCTTCCCACAATCCACAAACAATAGGAAAAAGAATAGGACTGCGACGCCCCCAAAATTCAGGATTTCCTTGCCAAAGATACTCTTTCGATGAGTTTTCCTTTCGAATACTCTGAAGTTCGGCTCCATGAGCTGAAACTGCTATGTTTATATAGCCATTTTTTAATTTTTCCATTTCTTTCCGATTTAAGAATACTAGGACAAAGATAGCGTTTTTAGTTGAATAAATGAAATAGAAAAATGTTTTTTGATATATTTTCTATAACTTTGCACCTTGAAATGGAGAATATAACAGATAAGAAAATTGCGGTGCTGCTTTCGGGCGGTGTGGACAGTTCTGTTGTTGTGTATGAATTGGCACGACAAGGACTTCATCCCGACTGCTTTTATATAAAGATAGGTCCTGAAGAAAAAGAGGAGTGGGACTGTTCATCAGAAGAAGACCTGGAGATGGCTACAGCTGTTGCAGCCAAATATGGTTGTAAGTTGGAAGTTATAGACTGTCATCAGGAATATTGGAATGAGGTTACCAAGTATACCATGGATAAAGTCCGTGCTGGTTTTACTCCAAACCCAGATGTAATGTGCAATCGTCTTATTAAATTTGGTGCCTTCGATGAGAAAAAGGGACATGATTATGATCTGATAGCCACCGGACACTATGCGCAGACAGAGATAATAGATGGAAAAAAATGGTTGGTGACAAGTCCTGATCCTGTAAAAGATCAAACAGATTTTTTAGCTCAGATTTACGATTGGCAATTAAAGAAAGCATTGTTCCCAATCGGACATTATATGAAAGATGAAGTAAGAATCATAGCAGAACGTGAGCATCTTGTCAACGCAAAGCGGAAGGATAGTCAGGGTATATGTTTTTTGGGGAAGATTAATTATAATGATTATATTCGTCGATATTTAGGTGAAAATCCCGGTGATGTGATTGAATTGGAAACAGGAAAGAATATAGGACAACATAAGGGGCTTTGGTTTCATACAATAGGTCAGCGTCATGGGCTCGGTTTTGGCGGCGGACCGTGGTATGCAGTGAAAAAGGATGTCGATAATAATATCCTATATGTGAGCAAAGGTTACGAACCGTTGACGGCATATAAGAAAGATTTCCCTATACATGATTTCCATTTCCTTACAGAGAATCCGTGGAACTGTGAGTCTGTGAAGATAACGTTTAAGATACGGCATACTCCAGAGTATCATCCTGCCATATTAGAACCTACGGGCGATGGCGCATATCATGTACATGCAGATGAAATGATACAAGGCGTAGCTCCGGGACAGTTTTGTGTAGTGTATGACGAGATGCATCACCGATGTTTCGGTAGCGGAGAAATAACTATATGATGATTATTCAAAAGTCTTAAAATCGTAACCTTCTTTTTTAAGCCATTTGATAGCTTCAGGTAGTGCATAGTGCAATTTGTCTATGCTCTTTAGTGAATCGTGAAATGTTATGATGCTTCCATTTCTTGAATAACGTTTCACATTATTCAAAATACCTTTTGCCGTCATCCATTTACTATAGTCGCGAGTTACGAGATCCCACATGACGATTTTATATTTTCTTGCCAGCCATATATATTGGTCGTGCCGCATCCATCCATGTGGAGGACGGAAGAGATGTGCGTGGATTAAAGCGTTTGCTTTCTCGGTATTATAACTATACATTTTTATTGTATGCTTCAGTCCACCGAGGTGATTGAAAGTGTGGTTGCCGACTTGATGTCCTGCTTCTACAATCTGTTGGTATAATTCTGGATGCTTGCGTACATTGTCTCCAACCATAAAGAATGTGGCATGAATTTCAAATTCGGCGAGCGTCTGAAGAATAAAAGGAGTCGACTCGGGGATAGGACCGTCATCGAAAGTCAGATAGACTGACTTCTCTTTCCGATCCATTCTCCAAGTCGCTCTGGGATATAACCAGCGCAACCATTTAGCAGGTTGCTCTATGATCATTTTCTCTTACTATTGTTGTTTAGGCAGTTGTCCACCTTTACCTTGATATGCTGATAGAAGCATTGAAAGACTCTTCTGTTTCTGTAAAGCCCATGCTCTATCAATGTATTGACTGTCTTCAATAATCTGTTGCATGATGTAGAAGTGCAGTAAACAATCTTGCTGTGCCTGTTCAAATCTAGAACCATCCAAAGATATGTACCAGTTGAGGTATTGCTGAGATTTGTTCCAAAGGGCACTGAATAAAGTCTTTGCTTTTGCTCTCTGACCTATTGCCGCATAAGCTTTAGCTTCGTCTATTGAGCCTGATTGATAATCGATAGGTACATTATAGGAAGGTATCATCTTATCACAGTAAGCCAATACCTGTGCTGCTTTTGCTTTTTTACCTTCATTGATGAGTGACATAGCCAATTGTGTAAACTGACGGCGATGTGTATAGCACATACGCATGACGGTCTCGTCTATATAAATACCTTTTTTGTCAATACCACCGAATTTGAATCTATGCATCATATTGTTATAGACCTTTTCTGTATCAAAGTTCTTTGCACCGGGAGCATTTGTCGTGAATGGAGATATACGGTTGGCCAGTCCTTCTTGTATGAAGTTGTCACCAAGGTTCATATAGTTTTCCTGACCGACAGTGATAGCCACATATATAGGACGAGTCCAGTTACACTGCGCAATCATCTCCAGCATCATCAGGTCGCCTTTGTAAAGGGCATTCTTTCCTTTCAGAGAGATAACCATCTTGTCTGGTATGGAGTCGCAAGCCATCATCATTCCACTCTTCTTTACAGCTTCTTTATCAATAGTGACATAAAGAGTGTCTGTCGGTATCAGATGCATATCGGCGTTCTTGCTTCTTACCCAATACTTGAGAACGTTTTTAAGTTCAAAAGGATTGTCTCCATAAGTAGCTTTCGCCTGTGCTGGGTTACTCTTATAGAAATCAAGGACAGTCTGTTTTGCCTCAGGATGAACTTCAACATACTCGTTAGTGCCTGCGCAATAATCAAGTCGTGGCCATGTGATAGGAACAGACGGCGAATTATATGCAGGACGTTTCATCTGGTCGATATACCAGTCGGTTTGCAGGTAACTTAAGTTGCATACACGTGCATCAGTACGAACACCTTCAACATCCTGATTGTACCAAAGAGGGAATGTGTCGTTATCGCCATTTGTGAAGATGATAGGGTTGTTCTTGTCTTGTAGTGACATCAGATAGTTTTGCCCGAAATCTCTACATGTGAATCTTCCGCTACGGTCGTGGTCGTCCCATGTTTGGGATGCCATCTGTATTGGAACTAAAAGACATAACAGACTGACGACAGCTGCAACTGCTGTACCATTGAGCTTATATTTCTTGAGTAAGTCTATGATGGCTGCGACACCGATACCACACCATATCGCATAGGCATAGAACGAACCTGCATAAGCATAGTCTCGCTCACGGGGTTGCATAGGTGTCTGGTTCAGATAAATTACGATAGCAAGTCCCGTCATAAAGAAGAGGAAAAATACTACCCAGAACTGACGTATACCTCTTTGTCCGCGGTATGCTTGCCAAAACAGGCCGATAAGACCGAGTATTAATGGTAAGCAGAAAAATACGTTATGTCCCTTGTTTTCTTTAAGTTCATCCGGTAACTTACTTTGATCACCAAGACGCCAGTTATCAAAGAACGGGATACCTGTAATCCAGTTGCCGTGTTCAAGTTCTCCATTACCCTGCAAATCATTTTGGCGACCGGCAAAGTTCCACATAAAGTAGCGCCAATACATGAAATTACATTGATATGAAAGGAAGAAACGTATATTCTCAACTTGTGTAGGAACTTTTACTGTCACATCTTCGCCACAACGGTCGTAATGAACGTCAGAACCGTCTACTCCTCCCATCCAGTCTTCATAAGATTGTGCATGACTTTGGTCGTACATACGTGGGAATATCATATTCTGAGCGTATTTATATTCGTCATCTGTACGGACTACGAAATATGAATCCTTCTCGTCTTTTGAAGATTTCTCTTTACGATTGTAAACGGGAGCACCCTTCGTCATTTCCGGCTTACACATATCACCGTCCTTGGTTAGGGCAACCTGAGATGTATATGCCTGTCCATAGAGTAACGGACGACTACCATACTGGTCACGACTAAGATAACTACCTAAAGTGAAAATGTCCTCAGGTGAATTCTGATCCATAGGGGGGTTGGCTGAAGAACGAATTACAATAAGGGCATAACTGGAATAGCCTACCATCAGCATCAGCATGCAGAGCAAAGCGGTATTCTTGATACGCGCGCTTATCAATGGTTTATTGTCACGTTTATGTTTAAGGACAAACCACAATATCGCTAATACTACGATACCTATAATAACGCTGGAAAAGCCGTATCCATAAAATGGTATACCAAGCATACCAACAGATAGAATAAAGGAAATATTCTGTCGCTTGATGTTTGTATCTTTATAACTCTCATATATAGCCCATATAACAGTCCCGATTAACAACAGGATATAAATGATTTCACCTGTGTTGAATGGACATCCAAGACCATTGACAAACAACAGTTCGAACCATCCTCCAACAGTAATAATACCAGGCACAACACCGTACAGAACAGCGGCCAGAATTACGATGGATATAGCTAAAGCTATGAGAGAACCTTTCAAATTCGCATTCGGGAATTTACGGTAATAGTATACCAGTACAATTGCCGGAACACATAGTAAATTCAGTAAGTGAACGCCAATGGAAAGTCCTGTCATATACATGATGAGTACAAGCCAACGGTCACTGTGCGGTTCGTCAGCGTGGTCTTCCCATTTCAGAATCAACCAAAATACGACAGCTGTAAATGCGGATGAATATGCATAGACTTCACCTTCCACCGCACTAAACCAGAATGTGTCGCTGAAAGTATATATAAGTGCTCCTACCAAACCAGATGCTTCGATGGCAATCAGTTTAGACGTAGTCATTTCACTCCAGTCTTTCAGAATAAGTTTGCGTGTCAGGTGGGTAATTGTCCAGAAAAGGAACAATATACATGTGGCGCTAAGCAAAGCGCTCATTGTGTTCACCATTCGTGCTACCTGTGAAGGGTCACTTGCAAAATGTGAAAAAAGATTGGCTGTTAACATGAAAAAAGGTGCGCCAGGTGGGTGACCGATCTCCATTTTGTACCCTGTTGAAATAAACTCAGGACAGTCCCAAAAACTGGCTGTCGGTTCAATAGTGGAGCAATAGACGAAAGCTGCAATAAGGAAAGCAACCCATCCAAAAACGTTGTCCACCAACTTAAACTTTTTCATTATAAGTATTAATTATGATTTATTGTTTCGAAGCTATTTTATCTTTTTCAAACGGCAAAGATACTATAAATAATATATATATCAAAACAAATAGTTTTTTTTAACCGAAAATTAAGGCTACTCCGAAAATAAGAATGATATATCTTAATATTTTACCAATTGAAATACTGGTAATTGATATTATTATATTAGAACGCATCAGTCCAAGTACAATTGTAATAGCACTTCCCAGAATGGGCAAAAATGCGAAAAAACCCATCCATGCGCCACGCCCGGCCATAAACTTTTTTGCCCTGTCTAAATCTTTTTGTTTGACGTGAAGGTATTTTGAAAACCAGTCAGGGTTGCCAAAACGTCCCATTCCGTAATTAAACATACTACCAGCGACATTACCGATAGTACCGCTGAATATTAGAGCCCATGGATGTAAACCTGCTGCATACAATGCAAGCATTACGGCTTCACTGCTGAAGGGTATGAAACTTCCTGCAAGAAATGCTGCTATTATCATACCTATATAACCGTATTCTGTTAAAAGTTGAACGAGGGCATCCATAAATTAAAGATGGTAATAAGAAGAGAAATGAATATAAGAATCAATACCCATACATTTGTAAGCCATGTCCTTGTCAGTGAAATGAAGTGCCCTATTAACGGACAAGTATTAATGATGATGATTTTTATCAGACAGTCAAAGTGCTGTGGCTGCAATACAATGAATACTGCAGATAGCAGGTCCATAATAATGAAAGTATTGAATAACATTCTAGTACGGATCTTATCATTGTAATTGGTTCGTATGAAATGAATGCTTCCAGTTAATGCAATAATAGCAACATAAGCAAATATGACAATCTCGTTGATAGATAAATTCGTGTATTGTGCAAGTGTACCAAACTGACTCAATTCATGAAAATGAGTTTCAATATCAGATATGTTACCACTGAAAAAATAATAACATCCTAATACCCAATATGGAATAATCAGCCCAAAAACAGAAGCCCAAAATGTACGGAAACTTAAGGACTGTATATTGAACAGCATTATTATCCAGATAAAGGGTACAAAATAGAGCACTTGAACAAAAATAAGACTGGCCATTCCAAGACATGCAAATGCATAAAAAATAAGACCTGCAGATTTTTTGTCTTGATAACTATTGAATAATAGCATATAGAATGCGATTATACACAACTGTACGATGTTATCTCCCATTGAATTTGTCCATCCTGTAGAAGCGAGTGTCATGACAATAAATGAGCATGAAACCATACGGCTATATATCCGTATCAACGCATTCTTGTTGTTTAATTCAATGAGAAGATAGGTGGATATGACAAATAGGGCGAATTGTAGCCATAGGTTATGTGTGAACAATCCACCTGAGATCCACATTATTATTGCATATAATGCAGTAATAGGAAGAGCCATACGACTCTCCGCTATCCTATTTTGTAACCTTTTTGATACCATTATAAATCCTGACCAATGTCACTACGGAAGTATTTGTCTTTGAATTGTATCTTCTGGGCTTCTTCAAATGATTTTTTCAATGCCTGTTCTTTGTTCTCCCCGTAGCTACTTACCGCAATAACTCGTCCTCCGTTAGTTACAACATTGCCATCTTTGATTGCAGTTCCTGAATGGAACACAATACTCCCGTCTACATTGTTTATGCCCGATATAGGATATCCCTTGACATACTCTTGTGGATAACCGCCACTTACCAACATGACACATACTGCTGCACGTTTGTCAAACTCTATTTCTCGTTTGTTCAGATCACCATTGGCTACGCCTTCAAACAAATCTACAATATCGCTTTTCAGTCGAAGCATCACACTTTCCGTTTCAGGATCTCCCATACGGCAGTTGTATTCAATAACCATCGGCTCACCCTTGACATTGATAAGGCCAAAGAAAATAAATCCTTTATAGTCTATATTATCTTCGATAAGTCCTTTAACGGTCGGGCGAATGATACGGTCTTCCACTTTTTGCATCCATTCTTTTGTAGCGAACGGTACAGGAGTGACGCTTCCCATTCCACCTGTATTAAGACCCGTATCATGTTCTCCTATACGTTTATAGTCTTTTGCTTCAGGAAGAATCTTGTAGTTTTTTCCATCACTAAGAACAAATACGGAACATTCTATACCACTAAGAAATTCTTCTATAACGACAGACGCTGAAGCATTACCGAACATTCCGCCAAGCATATCCTTAAATTCTTTTTTTGCTTCGTCTAAAGTCGGAACAATAAGAACGCCTTTTCCCGCACATAGTCCGTCAGCCTTCAGCACGTATGGTGCCTCAAGTGTTTCCAGAAATTTGAGTCCTTCATCAATATTTGTGCCATTAAATGTGCGATATTTCGCAGTAGGAATATGATGACGCATCATAAAGTCTTTGGCGAAGTCTTTAGAACCTTCAAGTACCGCTCCTTGTTTTGACGGACCGATGACAGGGATGTTCTTCGTGCGTTCGTCCTTTTTAAATTCATCATAAATACCTTTTACCAGTGGGTCTTCAGGTCCTACAACAATCATATCAATACCTTGCTCAATCGAAAAATCTTTCAATTTTTCGAAATCATCGGCTTTGATATTCACATTTTCTCCTAGAGTTGCTGTTCCAGCATTACCTGGAGCTATATATAATTTTTCAACTTTTTCGCTTTGAGCGATTTTCCATGCCAATGCGTGTTCTCTTCCGCCTCCGCCTAACAATAATATTTTCATTTTGTTAAATATTTATGATGTTATACTTACATTTATTTTAGATAATCCTCAAAATACTGTGTAATCCTTTCGTGCAAGTGTACACTTTGATGTCCGCGCATATTATGGGGCTCACCAGGATATACAAAGAAATCCGGTTGTGTGCCTGCTTCGATACATGCTTTTATAAATGACAACGCATGTTGAGGTACGACAACTGGATCGTCTGTGCCAATAATAATCTGAAGTTTACCTTTTAGATTTTTTGCTTTATTAATAAGACTCGTTTCCCGATAACCTTCCGGATTAGTTTGAGGAGTATCCATATAGCGTTCACCATACATAACCTCATACCATTTCCAATCTATGACAGGACCTCCTGCTACTCCGACCTTGAATATACCTGGATATGTTGTCATGAGAGAAGTGGTCATATAACCACCGAAACTCCATCCGTGAACACCCATCCTGGTTGAATCTACATACGAAAGACACTTTAGATATTCAACGCCTTTGATTTGATCTTTCATTTCCTCTACACCAAGATGGCGGAATGTAGCCTGCTCGAAATCTTTTCCACGGTCACAACTGCCCCGATTATCAAGAATAAACAGTAAATACCCCTTTTGTGCCATATATGCTTCCCATCCACGCATGTCGTAATGCCATGAAGCATCGACGTTGCGTAAGCCAGGACCACCGTAAACATACACGATTGTGGGATATTTTTTGTTTTTGTCAAAATTGATCGGTTTAACCATCCGATAATATAAATCAGTCACATTATCGGCAGCTTTTATTGTACCGCAAGTTATTTCTGGCATATTGTATCCTTTCCATGGATTTGCTGATTTTAGATATACCGTATTTTTTCCGCTCGCAGTGTTGATAATATTAATCTGTCTAGGCACATTTGGCTCAGAGTAATTATCCCAGATATAAGAACCGCTTGTACTGAGATTGATGGAATGAGAACCACCGTTATCTGTATTAATACAGTGGTATCCACGTCCATTATCCAATAGCGTTCTTTTACCGTTGTCAATATTAACAGAAAACAGATTCATCTGTATCGGACTCTTTTCACGCGAAAGGATGATGGCTGTGTGATTACTTGAATTGAATCCAAGTAAGTCCATAACCACCCATTTGCCATTTGTCAGTTGTCTTGTCTGATTGCTTGTCGTGTCATATATATACAGATGGTCGTATCCGTCTTTCTGACTTCTTAACAAGAATTTGCTATGGTCCCAAGGAATAAAAACGATAGGATTCATAGGATGTACATATTTGTCGTCATGCTCCTTGTATATTACATCAGTCTTTTTACCTGTATTAGCATTATAACGGACAAGAGTCATATCCGTTTGATCGCGGTTCAGCTCAATCATGTAGATAAACTTATTGTCGGGGCTCCATGCAATGTTGGTAAAATATCTGTCGGTAGGATCCCCGGCATCCAGATATACTGTGTTTCCTGTCTTGGTATCGAATACGCCAATGGTTACTTGATGACTGGTTTCTCCTGCCATTGGATACTTGATAGGTGTTTCGGTACTAATTCTCGTATCTATATCAACCAAAGGGTAGTCTTTAACCATACTTTGGTCCATTCTGTAAAACGCTAATTTGTTACCATCGTTACTCCAGAATGTACCTTTGTATATGCCAAATTCATCTCGATGCACACTCTGACCATATACGATGTCCCGACTGCCGTCTGTAGTGAGTTGCTTGCTATTGCCATCAGCATCGGTAATATACAAGTTGTCGTTTTTGACGTAAGCCACAGCACGGCTTTGGGAATTCCAGTCAGAAAAGTTTTCCTCGTTGATGTTTTGTTTCCATATTACCTTATGCTTCTTGAAATCAAGAAGAAATCTTTCTTTCTTATTACTGAGTAGAACAAGACTTTTAGTAGGATAAGGAAATTTCGCATCATAAAAGGAATGTACAGAATCCGAAGAAACTTTGGATGCTATCCATTGATTTACTTCGTCTAATTTCAGTAGAAGTTTTTCTTTCCCATTCTCTTTATTGATGATATAACATTCTTCTGCATCTTGTCTTATTAACTCATCGCCCCACCATGTACTGAAGCGATTCTCAGGACGCATGTTGTGGTAATTATTACCACCATAATTCAGATCTTCTAACGTGAATTGCTTTTGAGCGTTCATTGTTATAGTGGATAATAAAGCAAATACCAAAATGTTAATCTTCATCATCATGATAGCTCTTGCCCTTTCCTCCAAAGTCACGTTTCCCTTTATAGTCACCGCGGTCTCCAAATTTCTTTCCACCACGGTCTTTAAACTTTCTGTCTCCGAATTTCCGTTCTTCATGATCACCAAATCTCCGGTCTCCTCTATCACCGAATTTTTTACCGCCATGATCACTGAATTTCTTTTCACCGAATCGATGTGAACCATGCTCGTTGTTTTCGCCATCTCCGAATCTTTTTACTTGTCTAGGACGGCCTCCGAAATTCCGTTCCCCTTTATCTTCGAATTTTTCGAAGGCATGATGGAATTTGAAAGAACGAATATCTCCTTCTTCATTCTCTTCGTTCTCGTCAAGTCGTTTTTTAAACTCTCTGTTTTTCTTAAAACGGTGAGCCTCGGCCATGGCGCGCTTTTCTTCGTCCGTTTTCAGTATATTCCCTTCACTACGGAATTCCTTGAATTTCCCATCGAAAATCTGATATTTGCGGAATTCACATTCCAAAGAACCGTTGTATACAGGTATTTTAATTGAAGGTTTCAGTCCTATTTCATCAAAACATTCTTCTCTGTAACTCAGTACCCAAGCATCGTTATTCATAAACTGATGTTTCAGGCGTTCTCCGATCATCTTATATGTACCGAGTAAGTCGGGCGTGGAAATCCTTTCTCCGTAGGGAGGGTTGACGATAAGAATGCTCTTCTCTTTCGGTTGAGTGAAATTTTTGAAATCAGCCTGTTCCACAGTTATATCGTTAGACAAACCTGCAGCTTTGATATTAATGATAGCCGTATTGACGGCCTTGATATCTATATCATAACCGTAGATATGGTGTGTGAATTCACGTTCCTGAGATTCATCATTATAGATAGAATCAAACAAATCCTGATCAAAGTCAGGCCATTTTTCAAAAGCGTATTCTTTACGGAAAATACCAGGACTCATATTGTGGGCAATCAGTGCCGCTTCTATGAGAAGAGTACCGGAACCGCACATAGGGTCTATGAAATCAGTATCCCCTTTCCATCCAGTCATTAGTATCATACCTGCTGCAAGAACTTCATTAAGGGGTGCTTCAACAGATTCCTGTCTATATCCGCGACGATGTAGACTTTCACCACTGGAGTCGAGACTTAATGTACAGTTGTCTTCAGCTATATGGATATTAAGTCGTATATCGGGGTTTGAAATACTGATATTAGGTCTCTTGCCCGTCTTTTCGCGGAATTGGTCAACAATAGCGTCTTTGACCTTGTATGCAACAAATTTGGAGTGTCTGAACTCTTCCGAAAAAACGACAGAATCAACAGAAAATGTCTTGTTAAGATCAAGATACTCATTCCAGTCAATCTTCTTTATTTCATTGTATACATCATCAGCATCTTTAGCCTTAAAGTGTTTTATAGGTTTAAGGATTCTGATAGCAGTGTGCAACTGAAAGTTGGCACGATACATCATTTCCTTGTTGCCCGTAAAGGATACCATGCGCCTTCCTACTTGTACATTGTTGGCGCCCATTTCTGTTAATTCTTTCGCCAGTACAGGTTCCAGTCCCATGAATGTTTTGGCGATAAGTTCGAATTCTTGTTCCATCTTGTGGTTATGATTTCTTGTATTTTTTTGTTTCGGGTTTCATATCTTCCGTTACCCATATATTAGCACCGACAACAGAGCCTCTGCCTATTGTGATACGTCCTAGAATAGTGGCATTGGAATATACAATCACATCATCCTCTAAAATAGGATGGCGTGGTATCCCCTTTATTGGATTCCCTTTGTCATCAAGGGGGAAACTTTTAGCTCCCAGCGTTACACCTTGGTAAAGTTTTACGTTATTGCCAATGATACATGTTGCCCCAATAACGACACCCGTCCCATGGTCTATCGTAAAGTAGTTTCCGATTTGAGCACTTGGGTGAATATCTATACCAGTTTCCGAGTGAGCCATTTCTGTTATGATTCTTGGAATGAGGGGCACTCCCAGAAGGACCAGCTCATGAGCTATACGATAGTTGGTTAATGCTTTGATGACCGGATAGCAACTGATGATTTCACTGCAATTGTCAGCAGCGGGGTCACCATTATAGGCGGCAATGACATCAGTTCCCAATATTTTTCTGATATTGGGCAAACGTTCTATCATTTCTGTTGCTAATAATAAAGATTTCTCATTATTAGACTGATATGTAGCATCGCAGTCTGTTCCTTCTGTGTTCTGGAAACATAATCCAGCCATAATCTGGTCAGAAAGCAGTTTATGCAGTCTTTCCACATTAACACCGATATGATATCGTATGGTGTTGATGTTCACAGACGACTTACCGTAATAGCCGGGAAATAATATAGCGCGCGATAACTCTATAATCTCTTCCAAGGCCTTACTCGATGGTAGAGGATATCCCTCTTTGTGTTGATGAAAAAGACCCTTTAATGATTCCTGTGACGATAATTTGTCGACAGTATTTGTCAGAATATGGGTCATATCAATATTGTTCATTTCGAAAAGTATCAATATTTTTAGGCTGCAAATATACAATAAATCTTCATTAAAATAACAAAATATAGGGATTATTTCTTTGCGGTTTCGTTTTTTTATGTAACTTTGTGTTCAAATATAACCATATAATACGAAATGATGTCAGAATATTTTTTATTTGCCCAGCTTATTGCTTCCGTGTTCGGGAGATTTGACATCAACGTATGGATTATAGGTTCGTTGCTTTTGATTATTGCCATTTTAATATTTTTCAATCTCTCACGCTCTTTAGAGCAAATGAAAAAGAACAATGAAGTGCAGGCATATATTGAAACCGATAACGTACAGTTTGATCTGGTCTTAAAGGCAATGAAATTATCTATTTGGTCGTTGGATGTTAAGACTCATAAAGTGTATTACGGAGACGATTATCGCGAGCATGTGGATAATTTTGTCCCTATTCCTGGAACTACATTTGAAACGCATACGACTATTTTACATTCGGATGATGCGGAAAGGGTGAATAAAGCACTGTTCGCGTTATGTGACGGAAGCTCCGATTATTACCACGAACAATACAGAGTGATGCTTCCCCATACAGGTGGAAGATTTTATTGGGCGGAGAGTTATGCTACCGTATCTGAGAGGGACGATAATGGAAATCCTACAACCGTCGTCGGTACCACGATGCGTATTGATGAAAGAAAAAACATGGAAACAGCACTTATTACAGCCCGTAATAAGGCAGAAGAGGCTAATAAGTTGAAATCCGCATTTCTTGCCAATATGAATCATGAGATAAGAACTCCTTTAAATTCAATGAGCGGATATGCGCAAGTGTTACTCAACTATGACATAAGTGAAGAAGAAAGAAGAAAATGTCTAAGAAGGATTATAGACAACAGTGAATCTCTGGCTCATCTTCTTAATACTATGATGGAACTTTCCAGTACGGAAGCAGGAAAAAACGCTTTACGCAAAGAACCGATTGATGTTAATTTGTTATTCAGGAACATTGTGGAAAAGTTTATCAACATAAATAAGAATTCCAATATTCAGATTCTATCTTATTTGCCGAAAGAGACGTGTACAATCAATTCTGACAAAAATGCCATTAGTAGTATCTGTGGTCATTTCATTGCGAATGCATTGAAGTTTACTATCAGAGGAACTATAACTTTGGGCTATAATATTTTACCTTCGAATCGTATTTGTATTTGGGTAAGAGACACAGGAAAAGGTATTGCTGAAGAAGATTCCAAACGAATTTTTGATAGTTTCGTCAAATTGGACGAATTTGTTCAAGGTGCAGGCTTAGGTTTGTCCGTCTGTAAAAATATTGTCAGCAATATGGAAGGGTCGATTGGGGTAGAGTCAAAAGTAGGTAGAGGCTCTACTTTCTGGTTCGAAATACAAATGAAATAATGTCATTATTTCATTTTGTAACAGAAATGAAACATCTGTTTAAACTAACTGTAATATATATGTTTTAATTTTGCATCCGAAATTAAGGATGTAATAATTAAAATATGGAATCAATTTATCTGATTGTTGTTGTTTTTTTGCTTATATTGGCAATTTTCGACCTTTTTGTGGGAGTTAGCAACGATGCTGTCAACTTTCTCAATTCTGCCATTGGGGCAAAGGTGGCAAAGTTTCGTACGGTCTTAATTATAGCTTCTCTGGGTGTCGTAGTCGGAGCCGTAATGAGTGCCGGCATGATGGACGTGGCCCGGCATGGAATCATGAACCCTAGTCATTTCACATTTAATGAATGCATGACGGTATTCCTTGCTGTAATGGTTACGGATGTTATTATTCTTGATGTTTTTAATACCCTGGGACTACCTACGTCGACCACTGTCTCACTGGTCTTTGAACTTCTTGGCGGTACATTTATCTTAGCTTTGCTTAAGATGAATGCAGATCCTGAACTTGCATTTAGTGACCTTCTTAACAGTGATAAAGCTCTGAGCGTGATTATTGCAATATTTGTGAGTGTGGCGATAGCATTTTTCTTCGGTATCATAGTACAATGGATATCTCGTCTCATATTTACGTTCAATTATCAGAAGCACCTGCGTTATACCGTAGCCATATTCGGAGGTATCGCTTTCACATCACTTGCCTATTTCATTTTTATACAGGGGCTTGCCAAATCTCCATATATCGACCATGTCTATAAGGAATGGATTCAAGATAATACGAAACTACTCATATTGGCTACATTTATCGTGTCTACGATTATTGTGGAGGTTATCCATCTATTGCATGTCAATGTATTCAAAATAGTAGTACTAATGGGCACATTTGCTCTGGCAATGGCTTTCGCAGGGAACGATCTTGTCAATTTTATCGGTGTTCCTCTTGCCGGTCTGTCGTCATTCCAAGATTTTGTGGCCAACGGAAATGGCAACGACAGTACTTTTCTTATGACATCTCTTCTGTCATCTGCTCAGACTCCGGCTTTATATCTTTTGTCGGCTGGCGTAATTATGATTATAGCCATGGCTACATCCAAGAAAGCTCAGAATGTAGTGAAAACCAGCGTGGATTTATCTCGTCAGGATGAAGGCGAGGAAATGTTTGGTTCTTCTCGGGTAGCCAGAAGTATAGTACGTGCCACTCAGGATATGGGTGAAACAATATCTGATGTTGTACCGAAAAAAGGACAGGCATGGATTGACCGGCGGTTTAACAAGGATGATGCTATTCTGACAGATGGAGCAGCTTTTGATATGGTTCGTGCATCGGTGAATCTCGTTTTGTCGAGTATGCTTATTATTATAGGTACCAATTATAAGTTGCCTCTGTCCACCACTTATGTGACATTTATGGTTGCTATGGGTTCGTCGTTGGCCGATAGGGCGTGGAGTAGAGAAAGTGCGGTGTTTAGAGTAACAGGTGTCATCTCTGTTATAGGTGGTTGGTTTATCACAGCGGGAGTGGCTTTTGCAGTATGTGCTCTTGTGTGTCTGTTTATGCATTTCGGCGGTTTCGTGGCCATGTTCCTTTTTATGGCTTTAGATGTTATTCTTCTTCTAAGGAGTAATGTGCAATATAGTAAGAAGTCGAAACAGGAGAAGAAAGACGACATATTCCGTCTGATGATGCGTACACGTGATCCGGAGATTGTATGGGATTTACTCAGCAAGCATGTATCGAGGACTCAAAGTTTCGTTACACGTTTTGCCCTGAACCAGTATAATACGATACTTGATGGTTTCGTTAATCAGAATCTGAAAGAACTGCGTCGCAGTGGACGTGAACTGAAAGAGGAAAAAGATCAGTTGAAAAAATTCAGACGTAAGGAACTGCTTGCTTTACGCAGAACACCTCAATCCATAGCTTTGGAACGTAATACATGGTTCCATTTGGGGGCCAATAGTGATCAGCAGTTTATATATTGTCTGACACGTATGTTGGAACCGGTGAAAGAACATGTGGATAATAATTTCAGTCCGTTGCCCGACGAGTATTCAAAAGAGTTTGAACCAATCCGCCGTAAGATAGACTCGCTCATGAAACAAAGTGAAGAGATGATAAGTACTAACAGATATGACATATATAGTCAGGTGCTCAACGAAGCAGATGATGTAAAAAACCTCATATCATCTGTCCGCAAGCATCATATCGACCGCATGCAGAATGACAAGGACAATTCGATACTGCAAGTATCGTTGCTTTATCTCAATATGCTACAGGAGAGTCAGGAGTTTCTGAGTATTATGCGTCATCAGTTGCGTGCTGCTCATAAATTTATGGAAAAGTAGTAGTCTCTTACGGCTACTTCTTTTCTCCGTGTTTGATGAAAACCAGATCTACCTCCTGCATCGTGATGAGACATCCTTTAGGCTGCTCTGCCAGTAAAGGTTTGATTGTAGCCAGGTAATCCATAATAGGTGCTTCGTCGTCGATGATTTCAACAGTGACCGGTACCTTTTCCGCAAATTCCCAAAACGAAGGCGGAATCAGGTCGCTGCTTGTCCCGTATCCCATGACACCTTTATATATAGTTGCGCCCGACATACCCAGTTCTCTTGCTGTGCGTGCAAGATATTGATATAAAGGTTCGTGTTTGTACATATCTGTATTGCTTACATATATGCGCAGTTTTTTTGCTTTGTTGTTTATTTCCATAGTCGTATTTTTGTATGATGGGGCTAAGATACAAAAAATATAAATGAAGTGACATAAAATAAAAATATTTTTTCTTTTTTGGCATAAAATGCTTAACTTTGCCGACAACAATGGAATGACAAAAACGACTGGAAATATGGGATTACATTTTTGTTTGGCTGATAAGCAAGATATCACGAGAGCTGGGTTGATGTATATATGTCAGACTTTTGAAGACTCTGAATACAAATCAGTGGAAGACAAAAGTGAAATGATGGAGCATCTGAAGTCGTTTCCTGATTCTGTCGTTATCATGGATTACACGCTCTTCGACATCAATGACGTGGAAGAACTTCAGATTCTGACATTAAGATTCAGCGATGTACACTGGATACTGTTCAGCGAAGACCTCAGTACGGATATGGTCCGACAGGTTATCGCGTCATGTCCATGCGTAAGTATTGTACTGAAAGAGTCTCCTTTACCGGAGATAAAAGAATCGATAACATTTGCCGCACAAGGTCGCCGATATATATGTCAGCGTACTACCGAACAGTTGCTAGCTCCATCGGTTACTCCAATAGAGGAAATAAAACTCACGCCAACTGAAACGGAAATATTGAAAGACATAGCACTCGGAATGACTACCAAGGAAATAGCTGACAAAAGATTTTCCAGTTTCCATACGGTGAATACGCACAGAAAAAATATATTCAGAAAACTGTCTGTGAATAATGTCCACGAAGCTACCAAATATGCTCTTCGGGCAGGACTGATAGATTCGGCGGAATATTATATTTAGGAGGATTTTTACGGTATTCGAATAAAAAAGGATTAAGAGAGTCTCACGACTGTCTTAATCCTCAGTTTCTAACTAACTTATTATCAACTATTCATTACTCATTCTTAATTCGCATTGCAAAGATAGGTTATTTTTGTTCCGTTGATATCAAAATAACGTAAAAAAAACACGTAAACGTTTGCGAATTTTGTAGAATTTTGTATCTTTGCCAATATGGAAAAGCCACATCGTACATCTCTCAAGGACCTTGCCCATGAACTAGGGGTGAGTATTGCTACCGTTTCGAGAGCTCTTAGAGAGAGTCCAGAAATAGGTAAGGATATGCAGGAACGTGTAAAGGTGTTGGCTAAAAAAATGAATTACCGTCCAAATCCTTTCGCCCAAAGTCTTCGTAGGGAAGCCCCCCGCGTTATAGGTGTCGTAGTGCCTAATATCGTGGCTCATTATTATGCGTCTGTTTTGGAAGGTATCGAAGACTACGCCGCAAAAGCGGGATATTCGGTGATTAGTGCGAACAGTCATGAAAATCATGAAATAGAGACGCGAGTCATAGACAACTTTATTGGAATGCACGTTGAAGGAATCGTGGCCTGTCTAGCTCAGGATACAGAAGATTATTCACATTTTCAGGAAATACACAATATGGGGATACCATTGGTCTTTTTTGCGCGAACATGCCTACCTGAAATATTTTCTACTGTGATAGCAAATGGTGATGAAGCGGCCCAACAAGCCACCCAGCATCTTATTGATACAGGCAGTCGCCGGATAGCCTTTATAGGTGGACCCAACCATCTGGATATGGTGCGCAGGAGAAAACATGGATATCTTGAAGCGCTTCGTGAAAACCGAATACCGATAGATCGGACACTTGTTGCATGCCAGCGTATCGATTATGATATAGCTCGCGAGACAGTTATAAACATGTTACAGAGAAAAGACCGTCCCGATGCTATCATAGCATTTAATGATATTATTACGTATGCATCCTTTGATGCTATTCGTAATTTGGGTTTGAGTATACCGAAGGATGTAGCCTTAATCGGTTTTTCAGATGCCGATTACGACAGGTTTATGACACCAAGACTATCTGTCATTAAAGACCAGGCTCCACAGACAGGAGCCAAGGCTTGTGAACTTCTTTTGAAGAATATTAATGGTGACAAAAAGATATATCATGAGGTGGTACCGATGATATTGCAGTTGCATACCAGTAGTATGAAAAACCAATAATTTTTCATTTATCGTCATCGACAGTTCATGGCATTTTGCTCCTGCCTACGACTTGTTACCCAACTACGGTATGAACGGTTATCACGCCACTTCTTACAACAACAGCATCACCCTGACTGACAATGATGTGATAGCCCTTGCCGAAAAAAGCGGATTAGATAAGAAAACGGCAAAAATGATACAGGATGAACCCAAGAATTTTTTTTCGTTTTGCCTCCACCCTCCACAGAGGTCAAAAATAGCTTTGTATTTCTCTGACTAATAAATACTTGAAACGTGTGGAGGCAAATCCGGTTGCTTCCACACTGCTTCCACACGTCTTATGACCGGATAAGTTGACTCATTCATTCCTCTACTTATTTTTTTTGATTTCTACCTCCATCCTCCACCCGAAGGGCATAATTTCTTTGTATTGTTCTGATGATTAACTGTTTGCAGAAATATGCGGTGCTTCAGAACCTCCACCAAACCTCCACCTATCCTCCACCCGAACCCCAACGAATTAGTCAACCGTAACGATAAATAAGAAATAAAAGAGTC
>NZ_CALMHT010000178.1 GCF_937863835.1 uncultured Prevotella sp. | reverse complement strand
AACGGACTTACTTGCTTTTTTTTTTTTCAAGCAGAAGACGGCATACGATTTAGTTTTATCATTATCAATTTTAAAAGTTAAATCATTAACTAAAAATGAGAATGTAGAACCTGTGGATGCACCTGAAGCTGTCGCTGCCGCGTCATCAAGTAAATAAGATGTTTGTGCACTAGCACTCATTGCGCAAAGCGCAACTGCAATTAAAGTAAAGATTTTCTTCATAATTTTTTGGTTTTAATTTGATTTATAATAAATGTTTTGTTTTAGTCCTCAAGTTTCATTTGCAAATATACAAAATATATTCAGTTGATAGTATAAAATACTATCAAAATAATATGATTTTTTATCAAAAAGAGCTAGATAGGACCTATTTGCTCATATATTTTTTTCCTTTCTGTATTGCGATTCCTTGATAAGATTTCTTTTCTATTCGCTGTCCCAACACACTGTATACTGGTGCATCCGTTGCATCTGTCTCTGAGATTACGTTCTTTACCGCCGTAGCCTGATCGGACACGAGGATATTGAATGTACGTGTCAGTGTGGTGTTATCGTCATCTGATGCTGTTACCTTCACGGTGTAAAAACCATTTGCGGTAACAGAAGGGTTCAATACCATATTGTTATTCCCGTCGTTCGACAGATGAAGCACATCATTCTCGGAAATGGTGTAATATTGGTTTTTGGTATATCCAGCGAAATAGGTAGGAAGAGAGATTGATGTAGTGGTACCAGCCTTGATGATAAAGTGAGGCAGAGCCATCCAGTTGAGATATTCTTCAAGGTCTGTATAACTGTCATTGTCGGTATCTGCATTGTTATTGGCTACGGTCGTATCCCAACCTTTTGCCGTCTCGTACCAATCGGGTATACCGTCAAGATCTGTATCATAACCGGCTTCTCGTGAAGCTTCTATGATATTCAGTCCATCGAAGCCCTCGCAACCGCTGTCGTTCTGATTATCGATAAGTCCTTTCTTGCCAGACACGCTGCCGACAGTGGAAGTAGTACCTGTAAGCGTCTCTTTTACCATACGGGTATCGTGATTATCCAGAACCGGTTGGTTACAACCTACATCACAAAGCACATTTTTGTAAGCCGCCAACACCGGTTCAATGTTTGCCTGGGATTCGAAGAACGGTTTGTCCACGAACACAGTCCAGTTAACCACCTGACCATTGGATGCAATATATTTGTAGGTATCATCAAGGGCATCCTGCGTCTTCGAACCGTCCAGATTCTCACGGATATTACCTTTTACATAATAGCTCTGCGAACCGCTTCCTGTTCCTTCCAGTTCCGCTTTGAGCAGAATAGTCTGAGAAGTAGAAGGTCCCATCTTATAGTAATTGTTTACGAAGTTGCCTTCATGTGTTCCACCGTCGCAGGCACGCCCGCCCCAGTTGTAGCACACATTATTAAACATATCGTGATGACCGGCATAAGCACCGCTGCCATCCAAAGCACCGGACATACTCCAGTTGCGTCCTTCGCAATGCGCCAGAAGGTTATGATGATAAGAACCGTAATTTCCACCGATAGTAGCAGCATATCCATGAGCAGTTCCGGCAGAATAGTTTTTGTGCCCGGCAATATTAAGGGCTTCGGATATCAATGTGTGCTGCAGTGTGATGTTCTTACAATTACGGCTGCTGAAAGCCTCATCGATGGTCCAGCCTACAGAACAGTGATCCATGATACTATAGTCATTGCCTGCCATACCCATGCCGTCGTAAGTATCCCCTCCGCCAAGACGCAGACGGACAAAACGGGTAATACCGTCGCTCGCCATGCCGAATGGACAGGAACGGAACATGATACCATTGCCCGGAGCAGTCTGTCCCGCAATCGTGACATATTTGTCAGAGCATGTAAGTCTTGAAGTAAGTGTGATAACGCCTGCCACATCAAATACGATGGTACGTGGCCCTTTCACGCATGATACACCATAACGGAATGTTCCGGGTACGGAATCATCAGCGAGAGATGTGACATGATAGACACTTCCGCCTCGTCCGCCAATAGCATATTTACCATAACCTTCCGCTCCTGGAAACGCAAGTCGACGGGGACGAAATGTCCATACTTTGCCTTTTGATACGGTTCCGTCTGATGCCACTTCATCCACTCTCCAATAATACTGTTTGAGCGGAGACAAACCGGATGCGGTATATGTGGTATCTGATACAGAGGCTGCGGGTGTCGTACCATTCTCTACAACGAGAGAATCTTCGCCGAAATAAACCTGATGACTGGTCGCCGATTCCGACTTTGTCCATGCGAGGGCGATAGAACCGCCGTCAGCATTGGCATGATAGTCATAATTATCTGGAACGGGGTCTTTGGCGATAGTCGAAGGAGGCTCTTCATCGAAAACAAGTGCATTGACATAGAAACTAGTCGTATTCGTTTTTGTGTCGTAAGTAACACCCGTCAATGGCTCTGTATAATATGTCACTACCACGGGTGTACCTGCTACAGCTGTAAACGTGATATAAGTATATGAACTGAAAGACGGTTTCTGCGCACGTTGCGTCTGCGGGACATTGGTAGATACAATCTTGCCATCAACCATCACAGAAATGGGCGGCAGTTGACCAGCAGTCCAACCGTCCACATTATTATGATAAGCGAGTAGCGTATGTGTGCCGGCAGAAAGACCGGATACAGTAAACTGGAGTTCCACCCTACCCGTCGGTTCCACTCTGTTGCCATCGGTCAATAGTACCTTAGGTGTAATACCGTCGCCTATCAATTTGGAGTATTTATTAACACCGTCTTTCCACCAATTGGACTGAATGACATCAGCTGTGGAATGGGCACCATTGGCAACGCTGATTGAAACGCCTCCGAATGTAGCTTCGGCAGAAGCGCCTGTCGCTACAGCCCAAGTCGAATAATTCGTCTCGGTAATACCAGTCTTGTTAACTAAATCGAAGTCTATTGATTGTGCATGAATGCCAAGTGCTATCAGGCACATAGCTACTGTAAGTAATTGTTTTTTCATATTCTGTTTTTGATTCATCTTAGATTGAATGCAAAAATACAATATTATATGAAGGGTCGGGCATAAAAAACTATCAAAAGAATATGATTTTTTATCAAAACAGCATTTTTGAGTGTGAAAAAGATACCATAAAAAGAAAATGTTTGTATATTTGCCATCGGTTCATTAACTACCAAAAACTAATAACAATCTAAATTAACAAAAACTATGATCAAACGATTACAAACAATCGGTATGTTGTGTTTGTTGCTCATGGTGGCTATTGTCACAAAAGCAGGAGACGTAACAGCATTATGGGATTT
>NZ_CALMHT010000177.1 GCF_937863835.1 uncultured Prevotella sp. | reverse complement strand
TTATTGCTATTTACTTTATTATGACGATGAGAAAGCAGAAAAGTTTAAAACGATGGTAAAATAAAATAAGTTTTATATATGCTCTTGCCGATGGAAAATGATTACGACTATTGATAAAAACAAAATTTTCTACCACACAACTATTATAGTTGAAAATAATTGTGTATCTTTGCATAGATACTTACCTTAATTACTGTTTAAAATACAAATTTAAATAAAGACTTATGGAAATGCAAATCAGATTTTCGCACGAAAACGGCATCTTGAATGCAATTGTTTCGGGCCGTATAGATTCAACGAATGCAGGAGAATTCGGAAGTCAGATCGACAAGGCTCTTGATGAATCAGAAGCAAAGGAAATGGTGATGGACTTCACCCAACTGCAATACATATCCAGTGCGGGTCTGAGAACTCTGATCAAAGCCCGGAAACGTCTAAGTGAAATTCACATTGACCACGTTTCAGACGATGTTTTTAAAGTGCTCGAAATGACAGGATTTACCTCTCTGCTCAAAGTGACGCGAGCTGCCAGAAAAGTGTCGCTCGATGGTTGCGTGAAATTATCAGAAGGTGGTAACGGCAAGGTGTTCCGACTTGCTAATGACGAAATAATCAAGGTGTTTACCTCCAAAATATCCCGGGAAGATATCCAACTTACGCTCGACCGTGCAAAGGCGGCATTCCTCGCTGGTATCCCTACCCCTATTTCTTATGATGTGGTGGATGCCGAATACGAAGGAGAAATCATGCCGGGTGTGGTATATGAGATGATGGCCAACAGTACTCTCGCGACCGCGATTTATGAGCACCCAGACCAGTTTGATGAATATATGCGGAAGTATGTTGACTTGGTAAAGCCCATGCATGAGTGTGTGGTAGATAGTACAACGATGGAAGACATTAAAGAGATGTACCGCAGAAAAATTAAATTATTAAATGTATTTCTGACTGACGAAGAACTCTCCTTGCTGTATGCCCTGATAGACAAGGTACCTGATAGAGATACCTTCATTCATAACGACCCGCATCCCAAGAATATCATGCTCTCGGGCGACGAGTTGATGTTTGTGGATATGGACGATTGCGGAAAAGGTCATCCTATCTTCGACATCGCTTCCCTGCATCAAGATATGGTAGGTGCGGCAAGCATGGAAAAGATAGGACTGGGCTTGTACATGCACATCATGGGATTCCCTGTTGAAACCGGGGCAAAAGTATGGAAGAGATTTGCCCAACTGTATTTTAAGACGGAAGATGATAACAAAATAGTCCAGATAGAAAAAATGATTGCACCGTATGAGGCAATACGTGGCTTGGTTTCATTCAACAGAAGAAAATTCCCCAAAGAATTACTCGATGAAGTATTGTCCAGATATCGTGAGACAATCTTCCCTACTCTGCCTGATATAATCAAATCACCATTCGTATGGCCACAATAAATACTTTTTCTTCCACTTTTCATACTCTTTGATGATTGACCCTGGTGCACCGGTAAACCATGCATATCCGGCACGACGTTCACGACCGACTTCCTCAAACGACCACCGCACCTTACTGTCACGGTCGCTGAAGAAAGGTTTGCCCGTCTTCAGATCATAATAACGGGCCCAGGTAGGTTCAGCATTCTCATCATGCACCAACCGGGCATCACGGTTACCGTCACTGTCGATAAACCGTTCTATACGTATACCCTTCAATTGATGGTCGGCAAGCCATTTCACAGCTGCATTGACTGAAGCCTTCACACGTTTGTCCGGATTAGGAAGCGACATGAGCAGTCTGACGATACCAGCACTTTCTGACGAACAGAACGACGGCAGTTCGTATGCACGGGCCTTGGCGGGTTGAAGCGTGATATGATCGTGCTGCTGGCACCAGACAGTCAACTTTCCGTCAACCACAATCTGGGTGTTCAGTATGCATGCTATTCCTTTATCGAACGACTTCGCCAACCGTGCTTTCAGTTTTTTATCCGCCAGTCCTTGAAAAGGTGCTTTATCATCGCGTATATCACGGATGATTGTCATCACATTCATCATTGCATCATCATTATACGTGATATGCGGACGGTATATTTCGGCATTGGGCCAAAACTGCGGCCAACCGCCACTATCCCGGTATTGAGCCTTCAACAGATATTCCACTCCACGCATAAAGGAATCTTTATATTTCTGTATACCGGTGGCTTGATATAGTTTGGCAAGATATGTCATCGGTGTAACCGTGGCATCATTATCTATCGTGCAGTCGTCCAGTTCGGGATTAATCCTCGCACTGTCTTCCGCCGTCGTGATAGGCTTATTCATCGACTGGTTCTTAGGCCATCCACCCCACTTCCGCTGATACAGTAAGACGATATCACCAATACGTCGGGCCTCATCTGTTTTGAAGAATGTCGCCGGACTGTGATACACAATCGTTTTCCAAGCTCCTGGTGAATATTGCCGACTCATCGACTCTTGAACATTCTGATTGGTATCGGATATGATACCGTTCATGTAATGTTCCAGATTGGTATATCCGTCATCCGTTGTTATCATGCCGTCAGTGATGTCGTTCTTGTTCAGTCCATGACTGTCCTCCCAATTGTCAGGCATACCGTCGCCATCAGTATCCACAAGCGGTTTCTGCGAGTGCAACTCAGGCCATCCGCCGGCATCATCCTGAGTGTTGATCAGTCCGCCATCCAGTCCCGTGCCGGTAAAGGTAGCTTTCCCTTGTAATACATCATCGATGATTATATTATCCAGTTTATCTCTATGCAGACTGCATCCCACCTTTTGCAACACATCTTCGTAAGCCTGGTCGGCCGACTGCGTCGTCACATATCCGAAAGGTATCGGATCGGTAAGACGGATACTGTCGTGGGTTACAGCCGTGAAAGTCTGATCCACATTATCATTGACAATCTGATTGTACACTCCGTTATCCCAGTTTTCTTCGGTCACCTCGGCATGCTTCGCATTCACGTTGCCGGCAATATAGAATTTACCCCATATATGCCACATTTTATCCCATGCGTTTCTTTCCGCTTGCGTATGATGTGTGTAAACAGAAGTTCGTATTCCCGGTTCGAATATACGTTGCTGCAACAGCAGAGATCCCTTCATCGTAGCAGGTCCTGGTTTGTAATAGTTGTTCACAATATTGGCCTTCATAGCCTCTCCCCCGTAACAACCCTCGTAACTCCAATTATAAATCACGTTGTTACGGATATCCATCCGCTCTTCATCCTGTGTTCGGACAGACGGTCCCAGACGTGGTGTACGCGAGGTATTGTGAGCCATGAGATTATGATGAAACGAAGCATCGCATCCGCCCCATATACCGCCATAACCATGGGCGCCCTTGTGATGACCCGCATTGACGAGACTCTGAGCGGCAATACACCATTGCACCGTGTTGCGGTGACCGCCATACACCGAGATACACTCATCGATACTCCAACAGACAGAACAATGGTCGATAATCACATCGTCATGATCATGACATTCCAGTCCGTCGCCCTGATGAAAAGCCACATTCCTATTACCCAACCTGAAACGCATATATCGGATAATGACATTATCTGATGCTACCACAAACGGATAATCGGCGATACATATCCCGTCGCCGGGTGCTGTCTGTCCTGCAATGGTCACATCACCGTTAGACAGATGAAGATGACTTTTCAGAAATATCGTCCCCGACACATCAAACACGATAGTGCGCACGCCTTTCTGTTCACACGCCCATCTGAAAGTTCCCTTATCGTTGCTATCTTCCAGACTCGTTACGTGCAGCACCTTTCCGCCTCTTCCACCGGTCGTGTACATTCCGAAACCTTCAGCACCTGGAAAAGCAGGTGTACGTTGCTGACCTACACCATTTGTGGTCATGTTCTTCGCCTGTATGTTATTCACCAACGAAAACACGGTCAACAATAAAATTGTAGTTGTTCTTAATTTATTCATTTTAGTAGTAGTATTTTAGTCACAGTTCTTTAATTACTTGATTTTCGGTTTGAGTTCATCGGGCGATTCTTTCGTATACATATTGACGGCTGGGGCATGCTCGGTAAAGAAATGACTGATGACTGACGGAGCAAGTGTGAGCGACGGACTGAAACTGTCGCTCTCCATATACCGGAGAATAGCGGCGCGCATCTGTCGCGCTACGATACGGTGGTCAAGGTCACGCTGCAGGTCCATGGTGGTGATAAGGAGTTTACCTTTCAGTACCTTAGCCTCAACGAGCATACCTAATTTTCTACTTATGTGCCATGTGTCTATCGGTTGGATAGGCGACTGGTAATCGGCAGGAAGTTCACGCAAATTCATTACCTGCTGTTTGTTGAGCAGTTCCCACCAGTTCAGATTACTCCAATTGTCTGTAGGGAAATAACGGAAAAGCGGATGCTGGTCGTCTATAACGGCACCCGTGGTATGAGGCGGACGCATCTTAAACCAACTGGTATTCCAGAATACAGGCAGATAGGTCTGTTTCACATCACTCCCCAACGTTACTTTTCCAGCAGCTAGGAGCAATACTTTACCACCCTTCTTTAGTGTCTTTAGGGCCTTGGCGTCGAGTGTATCAGAGATATAGATATCTTTAGCGGTGGGCATCTCCGTTTTTTCAGGGTATATCCAGAAGTCGTACATGTTCTGATTCTGATTCACATTTACCTTCAAGGTGTATTTCCCCGGTCGAGTGAGTGTCGTCAACGGATAATTGACTGTATACACATGCTGCGACTTTCCTTCCGACAGATTCATCTTCACCATAGGTAATATCAGACTATCCGGAAGTGAAAGCGAAGAGGACTGCGCTGCAAAAATGCCACAACTGACCTGTGCCTGAAGCAGTGGTGCCCCTGAAGCATTATAGACATCAATAGGAACACGGAGGGTATCGGCTGTGGTGTATACGAACCTAGGGAATTCCGCCAACGGAACGACGGGCGAGCAGAAGCGATTCCACGCAGTAGAGTCAACATATCCTTTCTCACGCCAGAACACATTGAGAGGTCCCACCAAGGCTGTGCCCTGACCACTGTAATCATTCAGTCCGAGCAACTGGAAACCCGCATAATCGGGCGTACGCAGATTGCGTTCTATCTCATACTTGTAAGCCAACACCTGCAAGTGTCCGCTCGCCATCAGGAAATCATGGGCACATGCAGCCATCCCGTTATCATGCAGAAGGTCGGCGAAGATATCAAAGTTACCAGCCTTATAAGCACCTTTATATTGGTTCACCTCTGTCAGATCTGGAAAAGCGCACCATTGCCCCTGTTCATGACTAATGATCGGTTGTGTATTGCGGTCGCCCTTGAAATTGCGTGGATGAATGATGTTCTCTGTATAATCATCTACCGACTGCGGTGCACGGTTGTCCCAGTTCAGTCCTCGGGCTCCACCTTTCACATGGTATTCGCTGCCGTCATCCCATGCCCATCCGCCACCTACCGAGGCACCGGCATATACACGTGTGGAATCATACGCATGCATCTGTTTCACATAGTCGGCACACCAGTCTACCCAGTCGCCGGCAGGCTCATTGCCTGCCGCCATCATTACGAAAGAAGGATGATGACCGTAAGCATCGACGATAGCCTTGCATTCTGACAACAGATACTGATCTATGGTCATTCCCCTACGAAGTTTTACGTCATGATTAGGCCACGACGGTCCTTCCGGTTGCAGGTAGAGTCCTAGCATATCGGCAGCGGCAAAGGCTGCATCAGGAGGACAGTAACTATGAAACCGGATATGATTGATGCCATAAGACTTGCATTTACTGAATACCTGAAGCCAAGAGATGGTATCTGTAGGAGGATATCCCGTATCAGGGAAAGTACAGTTTTCTACCGTTCCGCGCAACCATATAGGATGATCGTTGAGATATAGCTGCATGCCACGGATTGAGATATTGCGCATACCGAATGTGGTAGTGTAATAATCACGACCTGCAGTGACGGACAAACGATATAGATTGGGATGGAACTCATCCCAAGTAAGCATTTCGTCACCGAAATGGATATAGCAGGTCATACTGCTGTCGGTCACTGCTGCCTGGGTGGCGGTATAGACCTGCGGGGCGACTACACTTGTCGCCTGTACCGTCACTTGTTTACTCCACTTATGCGTACTGAGTAGTGTACCGTCCAGACGAAGCACTACACGGGCACGATGCTGCGCCACTTCCGGATATATCTGCACGCTGCGGATATGAAGGTCGGCAGGTTGGGTAATCAGTTTTATCTCTCCTACGATGCCGTTCCAGTCGCCTTGTGTCTGGTCTGTTACACTATGCGAATCCTGACCCACACATACATTTTCTATCCCGTTGTAGATACGCACGGCAATCGTATTGACAGCGCCGAACCTGACAGCACGGGTAATATCATATTGATGCGGCACACTGAGTGACATCCGATGCCCCATCTCTACTCCATTCACAAACACGGTGGATTCGATATGCGGCCGTTCCATGTATAACAGGACACGCTGTCCTTGCCACGCCTTGGGTATATTCACCGTTCGTTGATACCAGGCATTACCCACATAATGACGGGCAGGTGTGAGGAAAAATGGAAATTTCATATTCCCCTCCATGCGATACTTGGCCATGTAGGGATTATAGTAATAAGATGAATCATAAAGCGAACCTACCCATTGTGTATGTATGCTTACGGGATCGCCCTTGCCGTTGGTAAGCATACTGCCCGGCAGTGTCATATAATCCTGATAATGTGGCTGGTCGCCCTGGGCAAACTTCCAACTGCCTGCCAGCGATATGGCAGTCTGGGCACAGACGGGAAAGGAACAGATGACTGACAAAAGAAAGCAAAATATTTGTCTCATCGAATGTGTTGTGATATGATTCATCAGGATATATTTCTTTTCTATATAATGTATCGGGATTCTTATTGTATCGTTACTTTCAGCAGTTTCTCGCCCGGGGTAGTATCAGCCTCCTGCGGGAAATAGACAGGCATATCAGTCTGAAGAGGAAGTATACGAAGTTCGAGTCGGGTACAACCGGACGGTATACGACTGAGCGGATATTCCATCAGTCGTCCGTTGTAGAAATTATCCTCTATCAGTTGACCGTCGGCATACAGACGGACCACATCCCCGCGATAGGCGATATGGAGCAGAGCAGATTCGGCAAAAGACTGCCGGGGAATATGAATCTCATATACAGCCGCCTGAAGGAAATCACTGTCCCGCGGTTCCTCAGCCACTTTCATCGCCCCGATTGTAATCTTCCGTAACACACCTGCTTCCTTTATCTTTTCGAAATCAACAGAAACTGGGACCGATGCTTTCTCTTCTGTCGGGAGGAACAGATGCTGTGCCTCTTCATCAGTCAACAGATAGAAATTACGGTAAACCGGTTTGAGAGTACCTTTAGGTTTCACATTTCTGAGTACCTTGCTGCCCACAGCTATCTCCGTAGGAATGCCTGGTATCTGCGCCAAATATATCTTACCTTCACGACGGGCTATCAACTGGGCTGTAGCATAGCGGATTCCACAGATATTTACTGGGAATATGGCCATCGCCCCTGTCGGTATCGTCATCGGGCGCTGTGGGAAACGCACTCCCATCACATCCCACTGAACCTGTTTCTTGGCAGTAAGGTGCTGGAGACGCTCATAATTATTCACAAACACGAAACCACTGTCGCCTGCACTGCGGTATGACCATCGCAGACCACTGTCGTCACCCTTCCTGATATCCTGCGCACTGGGGAAAGAGGCTTGCATCGGAGCCAACGTCTCAGCCCAGTCGTGCATGAAGAGATGCAGCTTGCGCAACAGATAATAATGAGGATTACGCTGACCGAACTCGCCCAGAGGTGCCTGGAAATCGTATGTGAGCACGGGCATATCATTATAATTGGTAGCCACCGTGCGCTGGTTCTCGTTAAGATAAGTAAGTCCCACGGGATTGGTACCGCCATGATACATATAATATCCTAGAAGATTACTGCCGCTGCCCAACTTGACAAGGGCCATGGCATAAGCATCCTCCGGATACAGATAAGGACGACGGTGATAAGCTGTAGCCATTCCTCCACCCAGTTCACAGGTAAAGTAAGGATACTCCTCATCACCCTTGTTGATTTTGGCATCCTGTCTACCGAGCTGTTCGGTAGCAATCGCCGTAGATGAACGGAACGCCTTGAAGTTGAATGCCTTATAATAATTACCGGCGGTAGGAGTTATCGAGCGTTCCCAGAATCCGTCGGCATAATCGCCATAGAGCGGAAGCATCTCCCCGTAAGGCACAGGGGTAGAAAGTTCGGGCCATCCCGTACGGGTGTAGAAGGGTAAATCGAAACCTATCTTCTGGGCTATCCGCTTGAGCGACAACAGATATGAAGCGCTGCCGCGATACTCGTTATCAAACTGACAGGCAATCAGTGGACCGCCGTCTTTCCATTGCAGGCCTTGTATCTGTGTGAAAATCTGCCGATAAAGTTCTTCTACCGCATGCATAAAAGTAGGATTCTCCTGACGTGTCTTCACGCCCTTGGTAAACATCCAGTCGGGTATGCCGCCATTGCGCACCTCACCATGACAGAAAGGACCGATACGGAGTATGACGGGCATATCCTCTTGCCGGCACACCTCCAGAAAAGCGCGCAGATTACGCTGTCCGCTCCAATTGAAGATGCCTTCCTGTTCCTCTATATGATTCCAGAATACATAAGTGGCTATCATGGTTACGCCACCCTCCTTCATCTTATGTACTTCTGCCGCCCATGTATCCGGCGACAGACGGGAATAATGTATCTCGCCCATAACCGGGACCACACGATGTCCATCGATAATCAGACTCCGGGCATCCCATTTTACATCCTTCACCTGCGCAATAGCAGTCAACGTAAACATGGTCAGCAGTAATACTGTAGTCGTTATAAATTTATTCATTTTAGTAGTTTTGTAATCTAAGTTCTTTACATGGCTTTGCAAAAATACAACTTTTCAGGAAACGGACCATCTATTTCACTAAATATTTCACTAAATATCATCAGAATCTCCTCATTTTATATTTATCGCCCTTTATTCTTTTTTCTGCATTATTTTTCTTAATTTTGCAGTACCGACTCAGCAGACTCCTGTATATTCGGAAAATAACAAATAATATAACCACTTATGAAAGTAAAAATACAAACCACATTGGGCGACATCACAGTACGCCTGTACGACGAGACTCCCCTGCATCGCGACAACTTCGTAAAACTGGTAAAGGACGGTTATTACGACGGTACATTGTTCCACCGTGTCATCAAAGACTTTATGATACAGGGCGGTGATCCCGACTCCAAAGGTGCTCCGGCTGGTAAGCGACTGGGTATGGGCGGACCCAATTATACCATTGACGCTGAAATCAAAGACGGACTATATCATAAGCGTGGTGCACTGGCCGCCGCACGTACCGGCGACGAAGTAAACCCCGAACGCAAAAGCAGCGGTTCACAGTTTTATATCGTCTGGGGACAGGTGTACAAAGAAGGTCAGCTTCGTCAACTATCCAAACAGATGGAGACAGCCCAGATTCAAGCAGCTTTCAACGCCCTCGTCGGCGAACATCGTGCAGAGGTAATGCAACTCCGTCGTGAGCGCGACCATGCCGGTCTACAGGAACTGCAGGAAAAATTGGTTGCCGAGGCAGAAACCCAAGTGAAAGCGAAAGGAGCCGGTCTCACCGACGAGCAGATGACCACCTATTCGACCATTGGTGGCACGCCCCATCTAGATGGCCAGTATACCGTGTTCGGCGAGGTAGAAGAAGGTCTGGATGTCGTAGACATGATACAGCAGACTGCCACCCAAAACGGCGACCGCCCTACCGACGACATCGAAATGAAAATGATTGTCGTGGAATAATTTATCCTATATTTCTATAAGTCAGGATTAGAGACATTGCAAAATTGTCAAAATACAGTCAGTAATTTTACGAAGCATCCCCGTAAACACATTACGGCGGTGCCGTAACAACATTACAGCAGTGGTGTAAACACTCTACGGCGGTGCGGTAAAAACATTACAGCGGTGGCGTAAAAAGAAAGCATAAATAGAGTTATTCCACCACCTTGTATTCAGGATGTTTAATGAGCCAAGCCTGTGCGTATGAGCATGTAGCGGCTATTTGATGACCGTCGACTGTTATTTTATCTACTGCTGCCTGTACGAGTTCGCTAGCCACACCCTGCCCGCGCAATGAGTCATCCACAAAAGTATGGTCGATTGTCGCTATCCCGTCTCTTACAGGAAAGGTTATCTCTGCTATGACGTTCCCGTTCACATCGGTCGCATAAATGCGAGATTCTTCTGTTATTAATTCCATATTATATTGTTTTGCTGCAAAGATAATGTTTTTTTGTTTACCATCTGCATGTTATCATTCTATTTTAAAAAAAGGAGATTCCTTGCACCATAAATAAGAAAAAGAATGATTACCTTTGCAAATCAATGGTCATTTCAGACAATATATAATATCAAACCATCATGGCAAAACGTGAATACATACAGGCTAACAAAGACTGGTTGGCCGCAAAGGCTCTGGAGGAAGGCATCTGTGCGCTCCCCAAGGGTATCTATTATAAAGTGCTGGCAGAGGGTGATGCAACGGGCAAACAACCTACAGCGCGCAGTATCGTCACAGCCCATTATACGGGACGGACGATCAATGGTAAGAAGTTCGACTCCAGTCGCGGCGGTGCTCCGTTGGCCTGCCGACTGTGCGACCTCATCGAGGGGTGGATCATCGCTATGCAACAGATGCACGTGGGTGACAAATGGGAGGTGTATATCCCTGCCGAAATGGGCTACGGCAAATTCTCACAACCAGGTATTCCGGGCGGTTCCACGCTCATATTCGAGATTGAACTGCTGGGAGTGGACTAGAAAAGAAATAGCGCAAAATCGATAAAAGATTTTGCGCTATTTCTTTGTATATCGTACGCTGTTATTTGAATAGCAATTGGGCCATCTGGTACAGACTTCTGCGCCATGTCAGGAATTCATGGGCAGTGCCTTCAGAAACGAATGATACGGCATTGAAGCCGGCGGCTTTCAGATCTTCTGCCGATTTCTTGACCGACTCCGGACGTTCCTTGCTTCCGCAACTCATAAAGATGAGTCGGGCCTGGTCTTTCGTCTTCATGTCAGAGGGGGCGTAAGTTCCACCACTCAACAGACCATAAGATCCGAACGTTTCTGTACGGCGCAGAGTGATGAGTTTGGTTTCCACACCGCCCATCGACAGACCGGCCATTGCCCTGTCGGCTTTATCGGCCTTGGTGCGGAAATGACTGTCTATATAGGGCACCAGTTCGTCAACCAGCACCTGCTCGAATTCTTTTGCGGTAAACTCGCCTATTTTCCCAAATTTGATATCATTGGTCATACCGTAAGTCATCACGATGATAAACGGTTGTATCTTGCCTTCGGCAATCAGGTTATCCATAATCAGATTAGCGTGTCCCTGATTGGTCCATGCTGTTTCGTCTTCTCCCCATCCGTGCTGAAGATAAAGTACGGGGTACGACTTTTTGTCTTTACCGTAAGTAGGCGGCGTATAGACGAATGCTCTGCGCTCGCTGTTTGTACTGGGCGAATGGAAAAGCACCTGTTGCACAAATCCGTGAGGTACATCCTTCAGTGCATAGAAATCTGCATCATGGGCTGGAATCTCGATACCACTCTCCCAACGTGCAGAACCATAGAAATTGAGTGCACCCGGGTCGTTGAGTATTCCGCCGTCTACCGTGAGATGATAGTAGTGGAATCCTTCGTCCATCGGACCTTCAGTGGTGCCTACCCATAACCCTTTGTCGTCCTTAGCCAACTTGGTACCGCCTCTGCCGCCGAGTCCCAGACTTACCGATACGGCTTGCGCTTCGGGGGCATTAACTTGAAAACGGGCATATCCCTGTGAGTTGACCATAGGATATTGCTGACCGGGTTGATTGTAACTAGAAGGCTTGAAGTCTTCTTTTACCTCATTCTGTGCCATCAGGCTTGTGGAGCACGTAAGCATCAGAACGCTTATGGCTACATTAAAATAATTTTTCATATAAATATAAGATTGTTAGTGTTATCTGAATGTCATCCAGTCTGCAGACGCTTCGCCGGATATCACCTTGACACGGAGATTCTGAACACCTGTGATGTTCTTATCTGTCAGTGGCGCATCGACGGTCTGCCAGTCTTTCACGGCCTTGGATATCTTGATGGTGGCTATCCCCTTGCTCTCACCACAGGTAACCGAAAGTACGCATCCACTGGTCTTGATTCGCATCTTCACAGCGGTCACCGGTTTGTCGAAATCTACATGATTATAGCTCACCCATGTTCCTGTACGTGAAAGATTTACATACCAACCTTTGAACGTATCCTTCAGGTCGATAAAATCGATGGATGTACCTACAGGACAGATAGCCGAATATCGGTCTAGTTGTATATCAGAAGTGGCTGGTGTGTCGCCTACCCCTCTGAGTGTCGGCACTACCTGTTGGATGGTTCCGTCGGTATTGAATGTCACCTTATCTATGCGAACACTGCGGTTCTTGTCGAAGTCGGGCGAATAGTCGTTATGATGGTAGAAGAGATACCACTGGTCTTTCCATTTGATCAGAGAATGATGATTGGTCCAACACCCTACGGGCGACTGGTTCATAATGAGTCCCTTGTATTCGTAAGGTCCCATAGGATTGTCACTCATGGCATAAGCCAGCGTCTCGGTCGAATCCTGAACCCATGGATAAGTAAGATAATATTTGCCGTTACGTTCGAAGGCGAACGGTCCTTCCTTGAAACCCTTCGGAAGAGATTGGTCCAACCTCACCGACTCTCCCACTATCGAACACATGTCGTCTGACAGTTTAGCGCAACGGAGCCCCATGCCCGACCATATCAGATAATTGTCACCCGACGGTGTCTGCAGCACACACGGGTCTATGCCCATCACCCCCTTTACGGGTTCTATCTCTGGACGATACGGTCCTTCAGGTCTGTCTGCCACGGCTATGCCTACGGAAAAGCCGCGTCCCTCTTTCGGCGCATCGGGAAAGAAGAAATAGTATTTACCGTTTTTCTCCACACAATCGGGTGCCCACATAGAGTAACCGTCTGATTTGCCCCATGGCACATCTTTCTGACTTAGAATGACGCCGTGGTCTTTCCAGTCGGTCAGATTTTCCGACGAGAATACATGATAATCGGCCATGCAAAACCATTTGCGCCCGGGATCCACCGGACTCACGATGTCGTGTGACGGAAACAGATATACTCTGTCGTTGAACACACGGGCTGTAGGGTCGGCGGTAAACTGGTCACGAATAATCGGATTCTGAGCGCAGATGGTTGCTGCACAAAACAGTGATGCCGAAATGATGAAAGTTTTCATAATATCAAGTTGCATTTCAAAGTTAATCATATTCACTTTGCAAACATACAAATTAATCCAATGACTCTTCTCATGACGGCACCATTATTTTCGGAGATGTAACCGAATCTAAAATCTTTGATACAATAGAAAAAAATAGAAAGGAGATATCTGATACAGTATCTCAGCAAATTATAATAACAGGAATAATATAAGAAACAGGAGAAAGATTAATATAACGCACACCGTCAACCAACCCGGTGCTTCCGTCACCTTATTACCGACAGGTACTTCAGATGCCGCATGCCTCTCACTTATCTTCTTATTACGCCAAGTATTATACGCCTCACGAGAACCATATTCATAATAACGGCCCTCTATATCCAGTTGGTCGTATGTAGGAATATCAGAATCGTCTAGTTCGTCATTACCACCTTGATCCTCGAATCTACCGTCATCGTAGTAGAAATTTTCATATTCCTCGTCATAATCACCCATAGATATTCATATTTAAATTCGATATACAATTCTTTTCATATTCACGTCAAAATACTTGTTCGCTGTGTCCACACCGACCGTAAACGACGCGAGAGGACTGCATCATGTCCCAGCATGAAAAACAAAGATAACTATTTAATAAGGTTATACATATACATGGGCATTTCCGTGATATCCACATCAGAGAACAGCGAAAATTCATCTCCCGAATCTGTGACGATGCACAAGGCGGCATACCATTCCATGGCGTCATTCACTTTACGCTGGTAAGGCCGCAATTTGATTGCCCCCACTCTGTTGTTAGAGCTTACCGTCCCAAAGTAGGAATCAGCAGAGACGAGCGTGTCGGCCATAGCCAGATATTTCTTGAATATCGATTCGTTATTCCTGTTCTTCTCAGCTATAGCGAGACAAGATGCGAATTTTATCATATCAGAACAATTGCCCGCAACATGTACCAAGCTTGTAGCCTGAATATCAAAATTGCCTCTTTTGGACAACAGGAATCTGCCACCGAATATATTCGTAGAATCAGCCGTGTAAGTCATCAGCAATGCATTCTTGAACGATTTTGTATCAAGTTGCACCTTCATAGTCGCCGGTTTCGAACTATATTTATTTCTTGTGATTGTTATCACATCGTCTCCCATGGTAACCGTAGTGAGGAGATGTTTGATACGCACCGTAGCCTTCACGCTGTCATTTCTTTCCATCTGCACACTCAGTGCATTGTAGAAGATAGAAGAGTCACGTATCAGCGACAACTGGATGGAGCATTTGTTTCCCGACTTGTCCGGATAGACAAACTTCAGTCCCGTCGAAGATGAGTAAACCCACTTTTTCGTAATAGTGTCGGCTGTGAACGAACCTTTCATCAGCAAAGCCAAAGCATAAGTTTTGTACCCTGAAAGTACATTGTCGTTCATCAGGGTATTGATTATATTGTAAGTCAGATGAGCAGAATCGAAAGAATAGTTACTATACTGCTCTACATACGTACCCATGATATCATTATATCCGGTAGATTCCAGTATTTTTGAACTCTCGTTGAGAGAAGCAAAGCCTTCTTTCAACGTCTTAACGTTCTGTACGTCAACAGAACTTTCACTTACGGTAGCTTCTGTGCCGTGTTCCACTTCATCACTGTTACAAGCCGATAATGCAGATACAGCAACGGCTATGCACAATAAAAAATTAAAATTCTTCATAATCATTATATTTTTCAGGTATCAGTACGCACAGATATTTCATATATGAATGAATTTCAGTACCCACCGTTTTTAATACCATTATATTGTTAGTTCATATATGGCAGGATATCGGCATTGTTTTTACTACAAACTTGCCGACGTCTTTAGCTGCTGAATCAAGCCGAAAAGACCAAAGATTACGTCACGGTTGAAACTCTTGTAGAGTTCAAATACGCCACCAATCTCTTTGAGCGTCAAACGCTGGACAAAAGGCACATAATCGCTCTGACCAGCAAACTTCACTTCAGGTAACAACATGTAATAATCACTGCCTATCGTACCGACATATAGTTTATTATCCGCCACCTTCGTATCGATATTATCATAGTAAAGATCAAACTTCACATTCTGATTCAAAGAGTCGGCATAGAGGGCGATCGTTGCGGAATCCTTAGCTGCTAAAGCGGAACGGAAGTCGGCTACGGTCTTGTAAGTATCAAGTATTTTACCTTTCAGTTGAATCTTGCCAAAGAAATCAGCATTGATATCCGTAAAATTACGAATCAGATTCGTTGTGAGTGGTGAATCGCAATTCAAACTCGCAGTAATAAGATTCGTTCCATCTTTCGAAATGGAAACAGATTGATGATAAACTGATTCTACCACATTCTCAGGTGATATGGCATACGACAAATTATATCCTCCTATATTGAGACTAATTGTTGATTCAGTAGAATAAATAAGATTTCCGGCGTTAGGATTATATCCTATCTTATGATAAATATCTCCTGAAATGATTGTTTCTGTACCTCGGGTTACATTCACATTATATTTCTCACATATCAGGACGACATGGTATATACTGTCTTTCGTAGGGCACGCTGCCAGTAAGGAAGCTAATACACCTACTTCAACATATTTATCAGACTTTGGCGTAATGGTAACTTTTGTCATTGTCCCATCCGATTCAGGATAACTGATCTGGATATCGTCAGTACCTTCAGAAACATCCCAGTTCTTTGTCGTGGTATTGTAGGAGAAATGAACCTTAGGGAACTGATAAATAGCTAAATACCGGAAGCCTAATTTCCTTAACACTTCTGTATGCTTGACAGTATCCATATTCATCATAGTTGCATCAATCTGAGCACGTACCCTCTCGTGTAATTTTGCTTTTACAGAGTCATTAAACAGACTCAGCGCGAGCAAACGTTCGAGCGACTTATTAAGATTTGTAAAATTGGATGCTTTAAAATCTTCACCCAATGCATTGTTACATGCAGCAATATGCTGCTTCAATAACAACATTTCACGGAATGTTTTACTGCCTATGGATGCCGTTGTATCGAAATATACTTTGCTTATATCCTCTACCGGTATTTCCAAGGTCTTACCGTCTGCGAGTTTCAGGTTCATTACCTCTTGGGCCTGCATTCCACCTACTGCAAACAAGACTGCTAATGCAAGGAAAAGTTTCTTCTTCATCATGTGCTCTTTTAATATTAAATTATTTATTCATTCTCTTTCCTTTTCGTAATATTTGGCTGTAAAATTAGAAAGAAAATATTAGAAAAACAAAATTACTTGGTATACATTATGGTATACAAAAGAAAAAAAACATAATTATCACGTGATAATGTCTCTTTATATTACAAACGGAACATTACATTCATTGTTGTTCCCTTGCCTTCTTCGGAAACGACCTTGATGCGACCACCAAATTTTTCAAGGATTGACTTTGCCAAAGCCAGACCTACCCCATTGCCTTTGACACTGCCTGTATTGCCGGCCCGATAAAAGGGTTCGAAGATATGGGAGATGTCTGACTGCGGAATGCCGATGCCATGGTCTTGTATCTGGAGTAATCCATGGTTGATATTGATCACTACCGGACTGCCGTCAGAATATTTGCGGGCATTGCTTATCAGATTTTTTACAGCAATGCTGATAAGTCCTTCATCCGCGCATACGATGAAATCGCTGATGACATTTACTTCAATACCCCGGTTGTCCATGCGACTGATAAATTCAGACATTCTGATCTGTTCCTGATTGTCGGTACTCCACTTTCCGGAACGAGCATGAGAGAACTGCAGGAGTTCGTGCATGATGTGGATGATACGATTGGTTTCGCCCGATATGCGTTGAAGATAATTCTTATATTCGTCGGTACTGCGGTCGCGCATCAGTGCCACCTCACATTCGCCCTGTATGGCGGTAAGAGGATTGTTGATTTCGTGCGAAGCATTGTTTACAAACATCTTCTCGGTATGATAATCCTGGTCGATACGGTCGAGTACGCGCGTAGCATACAGTCGACTAATCAGATAGAGTACAAACGCCGACACTAGTACCAATATCAGTATCGCCCAACCGAGGGTGGTACCGATTTCCTTGCCGTAAGGGTTGCGACTGAGCACAATTACGGCAAACGTTCCGCTATTGTCGTAATAGATGAACGAGGTGCCCACCTCACCGCCTTTTTCAAAGTTGACAGTCTTGTTGGCAAAAAGGCTCTTTATCTGTTGACTGCTGAGATAAACCGACAGTTGGCGGTCGGCCTCCTTACGGTCGGAAAGACTGATAAAGAGTTCTTTGGATGTAGGTATCGAGTTTTTGCGGCGTAGCACCATATTTTGGTATGTCACCGAATCGACCTCGTCTACCGAAAATTGCTCTTCGGCTACGGCATGGGCTTTTTCCTGGAGATACTCATAATACAGATTCTGTGTATAACTGGATGAAAAGAAATAGAACACTACCCCTGTTATCAATATCAGACCGATTGTGATAAACGAATAGATAATGGATATTTTTCTTCCTGTTTTCATCTTTTCTACTTTGATTCTTCCGAACGCATACAATAACCTGTACCTACTACCGTATGAATCAGTTTTTGACTGAAGTTGTCGTCTATTTTATTACGGAGATATCTGACATACACATCCACAATATTGGTATTGGTGTCGAAATCCTTGTTCCATACATCTTTGAGCAAACGACGGCGAGACAGTATCTCACCGTGATGTTCCATCATATATTCGAGCAAGCGGTACTCCTTGATACTGAGGTCCACTTCACAATTACCGCGGATAGCCTTATGCGAAGCCGAATCAAGATGCAGATCGGCATAAGAGACAGGACGGTTGGATGTAGCCGCATCGGAACGGCGAAGCATAGCCTGTATACGGGCAAGGAGTTCCATAAACTTGAACGGTTTGACCATATAGTCGTCGGCACCCACATGGAGTCCCATCACGATATCATCAGTCGTGTCGAGGGCTGTGAGCATCAATACAGGAGTGTTGTATCCGAAACGTTCCCGTATCTTCTGACAGACTTCCAAACCAGTCATTCCGGGCATACGGATATCGAGCATCACAAGGTCGAACTGCTCACCGGTTTCCAGTCGGTGCCATGCATCGAGACCATTGTTGACCACAGTGACATCATAATTGAAGTCAGACAGTCCACGACTTACGAAATCGGAGATATTCTCCTCATCCTCCGCCATCAATATTCTCTTCTCCTCCATAATTGTTATAATTTAAAAGCAAAGATAAGCATTTCACACTTATCTTCAAAATGAATGATTCTATTTTTTTTCTGAAGATGATGTTTCTTGTCCTCCGCCTCCCAAACTGCGGTATACGTCGACCATACCCGAGAGTTGTTGGGCTTTGGCATCCAACTGCTCCATTTTGGCATCAAGAGCGTCGCGTTCATCCATCAGAACATCAAGATAGGTGGAACGACCATTGAGATACAGCTGATTGGCTACGTCGACTGAATGTTCAAGGGTGTTCGACTCTTCTTCCTTCAGTTTGTAATACTGGTCGAGGTTGCTGATTTTGGACAATAGGGTGCACACTTCGGAATAGGCAGTGAGCAAGGTCTTGTCGTACTGGTACAGAGCCTCTATCTGTTGGGCATCTGCCGAAAGGAAGTTGGCTTGTATCGCCTTACGGTTAATCAGGGGTCCAGAGAGTCCGCCGAGCACACTGAATGCGAGCGACTTGGGCAGACGAGTAAGATATGTAGGATTGAAGGCATCCAGTCCGAGCGACGCGGAGATGTTAAGCGACGGCAGAAATTCTTTGCGGGCAGCGTCGACATTCCATTTGGCGGCTGCCAATTCATGTTCAGCCTGACGGATATCGGGACGGTTGTACAACAGTTCCGAAGGAATGCCTGTCATCACCTTCTGCAAGTTGACAGAGAGAAATCCAGTCTTGTCGCGGGCAATTTTTTCAGGATATCTCCCCAGCAGGAGATTGAGTGTATTCTCACTCTCTGTAATCTGTTGGCGTATAGTATATTCGTCGGCACGCGCCTTCGCCAATTCGGCCTGAAACTTCTCCACGGCCAGTTCGGTATCGGCATCCGCACTCTTCTGTATTTTGGCTATCTCCACAGCACGTTTCTGCAACTCGATATAACGATGTATGATATCGAGTTTGTTGTCAAGTGCGAGCAGTTGATAGTAATTGTCCGCCACCTGTGATATCAACGATGACAATACGGCATTGCGTCCTTCTACGGTGGCCAGATAATGTTCTACCGCCGCACGCTTGCCTGAACTCAGTTTATGCCATAGATCGACCTCCCATGAGGCGTTGGCACCCAACTGATAATCCATCAACGGGTCAGGCATATCGCGACCTGGTTCAATCTCTGTAGTGGCATTGCCGGCACCCTCACTGGTATACCGTCCCACCTTCGACACGCCGATACCTCCTCCCGCAGTAACCGATGGCTGAAGAGCACCCTGTTGGAACAGTACACTGCTCTTAGCCACGGCTATCTGTTGAAGTGTCATCCTGAGATCCTGATTACTTAATAAAGCTGTATCTATGAGAGATACTAATAAAGGATCGGTGAAAAACTGCCGCCACGGGGTGACTGCAGACTTAGAAACGGATGCATCGCTCTGTGCCTGTACACTGTCTTTCGTAAACTGTGCAGGCAACTGCATCCTGGTACGGTCGGCAAGGTTGGTAGCCTGCGGTGTCTTGCAACCCGTAAGCATCAATGCCGACAGTAATAGTGTATATATAATATATCTGGTTTTCATATTTTATACTTTTTATCTTTAGTTTCTGTCAATGGTTTATCGCGTTGATATTTCACCATCTTCATCTTAGCAGCAATAGTGCCGAAGATGTAATACAGTCCGGGGATGAGAATGAGTCCGAAGAACGTACCTATCAACATACCTCCAACTGCCGCACTTCCGATAGTTCGATTTCCCGTGGCACCGGCTCCTGAAGCCACAACCAAAGGAAGAAGTCCGGCAATAAAGGCAAACGATGTCATCAGAATAGGACGGAAACGGGCTATGGCACCCTCTATCGCTGCCCTGCGTATTGACATTCCGAGATTTCTGCGTTGTACAGAATATTCGACCATCAACACGGCATTCTTACCCAACAGTCCTATCAACATCACCATGGCCACCTGTGCATAGATGTTATTCTCAAGTCCCGTCATTTTAAGGAAGAGGAAGGCGCCACATATACCTGCCGGTAAACTAGTGAGGATAGGCAGAGGAAGGATGAAATTCTCATACTGCGCCGAAAGAATGAGATATACAAATATCAGGCAGACGGCAAATATCAGTATGGCTTGATTACCCTGATCGACCTCATCTTTTGAGATACCCGCCCAGTCGTAGTCGAATCCATGGGGCAGATTGTTCTCTGCCACCTCTTCGATTGCCTTGATGGCTTGTCCACTACTGTAGCCTGGCGCCGGTGAACCGGTAACTTCGGCGGAATTATACAGATTATGACGTGTAATCTCGCTCATTCCGTACACCTTTTCCAGATGCATGAAGTCGGCATACGGTACCATCTCTCCCTGGTTGTTTTTGATAGTCAGTCCCATCAGATTCTCAGGGAAGGCGCGATATTGCGGACTTGCCTGGACTATTACCTTATACGGTTTGCCGAAACGGATGAAACCTGTCTCATAGTCAGAACCAATCATCGTAGAGAGATTGTCCATGGCAGACCCTATCGTAATTCCCTTCTGTTCGGCTATATCATTGTTGATGCGCAGCATATATTGAGGATAACTGGCAGAATAGAAGGTGAAAGCCGAACCGATCTCAGGACGTTTGTTTAGTGCCTTGACAAATTCCTTGCTCACCTTCTCCATCTGATGATAATCATTGTTACCTGTCTTATCCAGCAGACGGAGTTCGAAACCCGAAGCGGCACCGTAACCCGGTATCGAAGGCGGTTGGAAAAACTCGATGTCGGCATCGGTCATCTTCTTACATTTTTTCTGCAGATCATCAATAATTTCCTTGGCAGAATGACTACGGTCTTTCCATGATTTCAAGTTGATCAGACATGAACCGGAGTTTGCACTTGTACCTTCTGACAGGATCTCATATCCAGCCAGTGAAGAAACACTTTCCACACCATCTTCTTTTTCAGCAATGTCGAGCAATTCATGTGCTACCTTGTTGGTCCGTTCTATGGTGGAACCCGGCGGCGTCTCGATGACCGCATAAATCATACCTTGGTCTTCCTCAGGTATAAAACCGGAAGGAATACTATTGTTGACAAAGAACGCTATGGCACAGAGAGCCAATATGATGGTCCATGTAAGATATTTCTTTGAAACAGTGATTTGCAGAATATGATGGTATTTACCGATTCCCTTGTCGAATCCGACATTAAACTTATCAAGCATCTTGTGCAACCACGACTTTTTCGACTGTTTCTCCTGCTCCTTGGTAAGTATCAGGGCACAGAGAGCAGGTGTAAGTGTCAACGCAACAAATCCGGAAAGTACGATACTCGATGCCATGGTGATGGAAAACTGTCGATAAAATATACCTTCAGGACCTCCCATAAAAGCAACCGGGATAAATACTGCCGCCATAACTAATGTGATAGCAATGATGGCTCCACTAATCTCTTTCATGGCTGCCTGAGTAGCCTCCAACGGTGGCAGGTGTTCGTCTCTCATCTTCACGTTAACCGCCTCGATAACCACAATAGCATTGTCCACCACAATTCCTATGGCCATCACCAAAGCGAAAAGAGATATCATATTAAGGGTGATACCAAATGCTTGCATCACAGCAAAACTACCGACGAGGGATACTGGTACCGCGAGACACGGGATAAGGGCGGAACGCCAGTCGCCCAAAAATACAAATACGACCAATGCCACTAATATGAAGGCCTCAAAAAGTGTATGGATAACCTTATCGATAGACGCATCTAGAAAACGACTGATATCATAACTTACTTCATAGTGCATCCCTTTGGGCATGTCTTTCTGAAGACGGTTCATTGTCTTCTTCACATTCTGAATCACATCGCGGGCATTGGAACCGTAGGCCTGTTTGAGGGTGATGGCTGCAGACGGGTGACCATTCAACGTGGAATAAATATCATACATTTCACTGCCGAAGTCGATATCAGCCACATCCTTGAGTCGGACAAACTGTCCGTTGGGATTCGATTTCAATATAATATTGCCATACTCTTCGGGCTGGGTGTATCGACCGGGATATTTCAGGACATATTCGAAACTCTCCGGACGTTTGCCAGAACTCTCTCCCAATTTTCCCGGCGAAGCCTCTATACTCTGATCCTCAAGGGCCTGGTTGACATCATCTGCTGAAAGATTGTAGGCTGTCAGTTTATCAGGTTTAAGCCATATACGCATGGCATAATTGCGGGTACCCAGAATATCCAGATCACCCACACCGTCTACACGCCGCAATTCAGGTGAAATATTGATGTCGGCATAATTGAACAGAAATTTCTGATCGGCCTTCGGGTCATCGCTGTAAAGGTTGATGTACATCAGAATATTCGGTTCTTCACGGGATATTTTGACACCCTCGCGTACCACAGCTGCGGGCAGTTTGTTTGTTGCCGCTGACACACGGTTCTGTACATTGATGGCATCCACATTAGGGTCTGTACCTAATTTAAATACCACATTGATTTCACCCTCACCGTCATTACCGGCATCGGATTCAATATACTTCATACCAGGTACACCGTTAAGGACCTGTTCCAACGGAATAACTACCGACTTAATCAACAGTTCATTGTTGGCACCCGGATAATTAGCTATCACATTAACCTTAGGCGGGGATATAGACGGATATTGTGTTACCGGCAGATTAAAAAGCGACAACGTACCGATAAATACAATAATAAGAGATACGACGATTGAAAGAACCGGTCGACGGATAAACTTCTTAAGCATAATCAGTTCACATTTAATTTAACAGACTGAATAGCGGCGGCCGAACTCTTATATTTACAAGTGATTCGATCACCATCATTTACTTTATCCACACCATCAAGCAAGAATCTGTCATTTCGTGACAAACCTTGTGATATGACATACACGTTCTGCTCTTCGAAAGCAATCTTGATGGGACGGGCATGAACATATCCACGGGCATCGACTACAAATACATATTTCTGGTCTTGCACCTCATAAGTGGCTTGCTGCGGTATAATCAGTGCATTTCTTACAGGGATGTTCATTCTGAGTGTACCTGTTTCACCGTTACGTAAGAGATTATGTACATTAGGGAATTTTGCACGGAAAGATATATTGCCTGTGCTGTTGTCGAACTCCCCTTCTACATTCTGGAAATAACCCTTGGCACCAAAACTGGTACCATTGGCAAGAATAAGCGTGAGAGGCAAGCGATTGCGCTCTGCAGCATGTTGCTGATAATCGAGATATTCGGGTTCGGAGACATTGAAGTATACATACATATTACTGTTGTCCGAAAGACTGGACAGTAGGTCGCCTGCCTGAATCAGACTCCCCATCTTGTTGGGTATCCGACCTATGATACCGGAGAACGGAGCACGGATGAGAGACAACCGTTTGCGGATTTGTGCCAGACGGTAATCAGCCATCGCTGCGTTCAACTTGGCACGGGCCATCTTACGTGCATTTTTGGATACAATATTGTTTGAAGCCAGCCGAGATGTGTTTTGCAGGTCGATGCTGGCTTGTTGTGTTTCGGCCAACGACTTTTCGACTTCCTGTTGAGCTCCCACCATTGCAATGCGGAACAAAGGTTGTCCGGCTCTTACCGTCTGCCCTTCATCCACATAAATATCCTGCAGAATACCCTCTTGCTGTGCCCTTATCTCTATGTTCTTCTGCGACCTTATATTAGCCACATAATCCTTAGAAACGGAAGTGTTGGTCACTTCGGGCGTAGTAACGGTATAGACTGCCGCAACTTCCTTTTCTTTTGTCGATTTACAACTTGTAGTCATCAGTGTAATACCGACAACAAACAGAAGTATTTGCTTATTCTTCATTATTAAAAGATATTATATAATTCCGCTGCAAAATTACGGTTCTTTTAACAACGTAAGAAACGAAATCAATTAGAAGACTATAAGATGAAATTAGAATTTTCTAATTATCATTTTTTCTGGTGAATATTTCTTTTCACACTTAAGGGGTCATTATTTTTTCCCACTCAAGGCTCTTAAATGGAGTTTTTTACATTACCCCATGACCCTCGTCTGTAAAGTTCTACTATTAACTCCTTTTCTTGAAATGAATGTTTAACTGCCGTAATTTTAATTTTTAATGTTTCACAGTCCAACATTTTGGGGTTCACTTCACCGCTAGGTGCTGCCCGTGCGGTTGTCCCCTGCGACATTCCGCAGCTTAGCGTGAAGAATTTGTAAGATTTTCGAAATCACAATGAGTCTGATTGTGCGGAACGCAGAATCAGCAACGAATTCTCGGCGTGTGTCTGAGCGGAGCGAGTTAGCAAGAGGATTTGGAAAATATCACAAATTTAGCGTGGCGAGGACGTCGCTACTTTCTCTTGCTTCTTCTCTTCGGTGAAGAGAAGGAGAACCCCCTCGGTGAAGAGAAGAATGAACTCATTTATTCCTCCATCAACTTACGATAACGTCCTTTCTTGATTTCCTCATTACCAAGTCGACGGGCTTTGTTGATCTCATATTCGGAATAGTCGCCCTCAAAATATACCACTTCTCCATTGCCCTCGAAAGCAAGGATATGGGTACAGATTCTGTCGAGGAACCATCGATCGTGACTAATTACCACTGCACAACCAGCAAAAGACTCGAGACCTTCCTCAAGCGCCCGCAACGTGTTGACATCAATATCATTGGTGGGTTCGTCGAGCAATAATACATTACCTTCCTGCTTGAGAGCCATCGCCAATTGAAGACGGTTGCGCTCACCACCCGACAGGACACCACACAGTTTACTCTGGTCGGTACCCGTAAAATTGAAACGCGACAAATAAGCACGAGAGTTGACATCACGGCCACCCATACGAATCGTCTCATTACCCTGAGACACCACATCGTATACCGTCTTCTGCGGGTCAATCTCCTTATGTTGCTGATCCACATAAGCCAGTTTTACGGTCTCGCCCACTTCAAACTTTCCTCCGTCGACTTTTTCGAGCCCCATAATCAGTCGAAACAAAGTCGTCTTACCGGCACCGTTCGGTCCAATGACTCCCACAATACCGTTGGGCGGCAACACAAAATTGAGGTCGCTGAAAAGCACCTTCTCGCCAAAAGCCTTCTGCACATGCTGCGCCTCTATCACCTTGTTGCCCAGTCGTGGACCATTAGGGATAAATATTTCAAGTTTTTCTTCTCGTTCCTTTTGTTCCTCGTTGAGCATCTGTTCATAAGAGTTGAGACGGGCCTTACCCTTCGCCTGACGAGCCTTAGGAGCCATACGCACCCAGTCGAGTTCGCGCTCTAGTGTTTTACGGCGCTTAGAAGCCGTCTTTTCCTCTTGAGCCATACGTGTCGTCTTCTGGTCGAGCCATGAAGAATAATTGCCTTTCCATGGAATACCCTCGCCACGATCGAGTTCGAGAATCCATTCGCTCACATCATCCAGGAAATAACGGTCGTGGGTAACGGCAATCACCGTCCCTTCATATTGCTGAAGATGCTGTTCGAGCCAGTCGATACTTTCGGCATCCAGATGGTTGGTTGGTTCATCGAGTAATAGTACATCGGGCTTCTGCAAAAGCAGTCGACAGAGGGCCACGCGACGGCGCTCACCTCCGGAAAGATTGGTTACAGGCAAGTCACCCTTGGGACAGCGCAAGGCATCCATGGCCCTGTCCAACTTAGAATCGATGTTCCATGCATCAGTAGCATCGATGATATCCTGCAGTTCAGCCTGACGCTGCATCAGGCGGTCCATCTTATCTTGGTCGCTGTAATACTCCTCTTCACCGAATTTTTTGTTGATATCGTCATATTCAGCCAGAGCATCATATACTTTCTGCACACCTTCCTGCACATTTTCCTTCACTGTCTTCGATTCATCGAGAGGCGGATCCTGCGGCAGATAACCCACCGTATAACCAGGACTCCATACTACCTCACCCTGTGTAGGTTGTTCGAGTCCGGCGATAATCTTCATCAGTGTGGACTTACCCGCACCGTTAAGACCGATGATACCTATTTTTGCACCATAGAAGAACGATAGGTATATGTTCTTCAGAATCTGTTTTTGGTTCTGCGGGATAATTTTGGATACCCCCACCATTGAGAAGATAATCTTCTTGTCGTCTACTGTTGGCATATTATATTATTTTTAAATTTTATGATTTATAATGTCAGCATGTGGCACAAAGGTAGACAATATATCACATTTATCCAAATATTGAGAATGAATTTATCAATTTTTCGTACCTTTGCAGTATGAATTCACAGATTGACAAGATGACTTCGTTCATCGTGATGGATATCCTGCAGAAAGCCCAGGAAATGGAGGCGCGAGGTATCAACGTGGTACACATGGAAGTGGGCGAACCCGACTTCAACGTGCCACAGGTAGCTTTGAAAGTTGCCGAACAGGCTTTAAACAACAATCATACACACTATACACACGCACTGGGAATGCCTGAACTTCGGGAGGCTATCGCCGACCTATACCGTCGGGAATATAATGTAGATATCTCATCCGACCGTATCGTGGTGACCTGCGGTTCATCGCCCGCGATACTGATGCTCTGTCTGATGCTTTTCGATCGAACATCGGAGGTTATCATCTCAAACCCGGGATATTCGTGTTACAAGAATTTCATTCTCGCCGCAGGGGCTACACCCGTGAACGTGATGCTACATCCTGAAAATGGTTTCGGATATAATATAGAGGATATAAAGAGGTGTATCACCCCACGTACCCAAGCTATCTTCGTCAACTCGCCTATGAATCCTACGGGGGCGGTGATGAACGAAGACTTCATGCGACAACTTGCCGCACTGGATATACCGATTATCAGTGATGAGATTTACCACGGACTGGTATACGGTAAGAAAGCGCATTCGATTTTGGAATATACAGACAATGCATTTGTGCTCAACGGTTTTTCGAAGCGTTTCGCAATGACCGGACTTCGTTTGGGATATCTTATCGCGCCCGTGAAATATATGAAAGCACTTGAGATCATGCAACAGAACTTTGCCATCTGTGCACCGAGTGTCTCACAGGAGATGGGACTGAGCGTGCTCCAGAGCGAAGAGGCTGACAAAGAGGTGGATGCCATGCGCAATACATATAACGAAAGACGTATGTTTCTGATGAAACGTCTACATGAAATAGGTCTACCTCCTGTTGTAGAACCGATGGGTGCCTTTTATATTATGGTGGATGCCAGAAGGTATACGACAGACTGCTACCACTTTGCTTACGACATACTGGAAAAGGCCCATGTGGGTGTAACCCCGGGTATCGACTTCGGTTCACAGGGTGAAGGTTTTCTGCGACTGTCTTACGCCAACTCGATTGAAAACCTGAGCGAGGGAATGGACAGACTGGAAAAATATCTGTCTTCGCTGAAATAACAGAAGGTGAAGAGACAAAAAAATCCGCTTACTGCTAACCAGCAAGCGGATTTATGATAGTGTATCTTTTTACAGATTCAATGATTTCTTGATAGCAGCTATTTTATCTTCTGCTTCTTTGGTGCAACGCTCATAGCATCCGGAACACTTCATCTGACCTTTGGTCTCGATATAGAACTTAATCTTAGGTTCCGTACCTGAAGGACGTACGCTGACCTTGGTATCGTCGTCGCAGAACCACTGCAGTACATTGCTTGTGGTGGGCATATCCAAAGGACTGACGTTACCGTTGGCATCCTTCTGTTCGAGTGTCTGATAATCTTTCCATACGACAATCTTGCTGCCACCCAGTTCTTTGGGAGGATTCTGACGGAAATCGCTCATCATCTGTTTGATTTCGTCGGCACCCGTCTTACCCGGTTTAACGACATTCACCGTAAACTCCTTGGAAAATCCATATTCAAGATAGATTTCCATCAATACGTCGTAGAGTGTCTTGCCGTTATCTTTCGCCCAAGCACAAATTTCAGCCAGCAGAGAGCATGCCGATACGGCATCCTTGTCACGTACGAAGTCTTCGGCCAGGAAACCATAACTTTCCTCTCCACCACCGATATACTGCTGTTTGCCTTCTGAAAGGAATATCTCGCGGGCAATCCACTTGAAACCTGTATAACAGTCGCGCATCTCTATTTTCTGCTTCTCGGCAATCTTACGGATCACCTCGGTGGTAACGATGGTCTTAACGATAAAATCGTTCGGTTTCATCTTACCGGTATTGATACGGTTGGTGATAATATAATACAGGAAGATAAGACAGGTCTGGTTGCCGTTGATCAGAATCCATTCGCCCTTGTCGTTCTTGCAGGCCATACCTACACGGTCGGCATCAGGGTCAGAAGCCATTACGATGTCGGCGTCCAATTCTTTGGCATCACGCAGAGCCAAAGTAAGAGCTTCTCCGTTCTCGGGGTTAGGACTCTTGACGGTAGAGAAATTACCATCTTTCACCATCTGTTCCTTCACGCAATGTACATTCTCGAATCCCCACTCTTTCAGACTGCGCGGTATGAGCATCATACCTGTGCCGTGAAGCGGTGTATAAACAATCTTCAGGTCTTTCTGACGTTTGATGGCTTCTGGATCGATAGAAATGGCATGTACCTTATCCAGATATATCTTGTCGATATCCTCACCGATAATCTGGATGAGCGCCTTGTTTCCTTTGAATTTTACATCTTCCACCTTGACCTTGTTCACCTCGTCAATAATACCGGTATCATGAGGGGCGAGCACCTGTGCACCGTCTTCCCAATATGCCTTGTATCCATTGTATTCTTTCGGGTTATGGCTGGCCGTAATATTAACACCGCTCTGACATCCGAGATGACGGATAGCAAAAGAACACTCAGGTGTAGGACGCATATCGTCAAACAGATACACCTTAATATTATTAGCCGAGAAGATATCAGCCACCGTCTCAGCATAGAGACGGCTGTTGTTACGACAATCGTGGCAAACGACCACTGAAATCTGACTGCGGTCTTTGAAGTTTTTCTTCAGATAATTGGCAAATCCCTGTGTAGCCATACCTACGGTATAGATATTCATACGGTTAGAACCTGCTCCCATAATACCACGAAGACCTCCTGTACCAAATTCCAGGTCTTTATAAAAACTCTCAATAAGGTCTGTTTTATCACTGTTTTCTAGTAATGACTTGACTTGTTGTTGTGTCTCTGCATCAAAAGCAGGTGACAACCATGTCTGCGCTTTAGCCTCGCACTGGGCAATGAGTTCCGAATTATTTTCCATAATAATTATAGTGTTATTGATAATTGTGAAAGCAAAGATAATCATTTTATACCAAAAAGACTATTACGAACCAAATAATTTTTCTTTTTTAGCATTGAATATGGTGAATTGGGGTAAAGTATACAACCATTATTTATAAAAAGAGAGGGCGTATCATACTTCGATACGCCCTTACGGAATTTACATTATCCACTTGATTTAAAACACAATCTTTATACCTATTGTAGTGTTGGATCTGTCCATTTAGTTTTTGCCTGGTCACGGCCTGTTGAATTAATTGATACTGAACCACCGGCACCACCACCGTAAAACAACTCTCTTGCTTGACTGTTATTACCACTGGTATTATTGGAAGGCGTAGCTAGCCAGTAATAACACTGTCCCATACACTCTTCCGCCAGATTAAGATTTTTACGTTTACCTGCTGCTGGTAGGAAGAAATAATCTCCTCCTGAACGAATCGCCGATGCTTCGATTCCAGATAATGATGACATACTCTTGACTGCAACATTGCTTCTCGTGAATGATGTATTTGTTCTGTCTGGGAAACCTGTTATCTTCGAAGATTTCTTGATCCATAATCCTGAGTGGTAAACGGTTCCGTCTATACCCAAGAAAGCGGTAAGCGTGGTATTGTCATCATCTTCCCAATACATTCCTGCATTTTCATAAGCATAAACCTGCCATTGTGTAGGACATTTAGCACATGAATGTGATGCCAGATAATCAGTGGCGTTATATGCCATTACATTATTGTATCCATAATTGCCAGCACTGAAGGCTGTTGTTCCTGTTCCAAATTCCTCGTAGGCATCCCATTCATAATAATGGGTGATATTCTGTAATTTTATCAGAGTAACAGGACGTATGCTGACAACTCCTGCTGTTAAAGTCAAACTGCTCAATGTGATGTTTTTATAATACACATCACCATTGGTTGTACGGGCCACTATATTCAGTTTCCCACTTAAATTACTGAATGGGAATGTCATAAGATACACTGATGCCACCCCGCTATTGACCGCGACATTAGATACTGTCCATGATGTTGCCCCCGTGTAAGAAGACGATGTGATAGTACCGCTTTCATTTTGAGAAATCGTAGCAGATGACGGTAATAAAGATGTACTCGCAGAACCGCAATAAAACTTGACACTTAAAAGTGTACCAGAGAAAGCAGTATTTTTCAGGTCAAACCGGATGACTGATACGAGATGTGACATTGTGGTATTGGAGGGTACACCATTGGTGACGGAAGCCACGCCATACATCGCATCGTAATTTTTGAGATTGGCAAGTGTACCATCCTGACTACCAAATCCCGACAACGTTGATGTTATAATACCGTTGCTATATGTCTGCGAAAATGTAGACGATGTAGGCAGTATGTTATACATCAGTATATTCTTGCCAGTTGTAAAACCAGAGCCTTGACATTCAAATTCAGCTGTATTGGAAGTTGACAAATTTGAATTAATGAATGTTTTAGAAGTTACCTGCGTATCACCTTTATATAAGTGGAACGCATTCAGTTTATCTGTGGTTTCCCAAGTCGTAATCAATCCTGTGGTCGAATTGGCTGTCTCAGTTACTCTAGTTTCCGCATCAGAAGATGTAGATACTGATAGACTCATG